>NZ_QSUR01000010.1:0-190379 GCF_003439055.1 Bacteroides sp. OM05-10AA | reverse complement strand
GACTTACACCCGTTAGATAATGCTCATGCCGAGCGTACAAAGAAACGGGTGGTTCCTTTTAAAGGAACCACCCGTTCGACACCGAGAAACATCCTGTTTCTTTTAAAGGAACGAGCTGTTTCTTTAAAGACGGATATTAAATAGTTTACTTTGTAATGATTTTATCTTATTGATGTTTTTTCAGTTCTTCTTGTAAGATGACTGGTTCGTTGGTGGTAATGAAATCTACTTTCTGTTCGATCAGCGATTTCATATCTTCCACTTCGTCCACAGTCCACACATTTACTTTCAAGCCGAGTTCATGAGCTTCTTTGATCCATTCGGGGTGTTTCTTAATCACTCCCATGTGATAATCAAGACCGGCAGCACCGAGTTCCTTTAATTCTTTGGGAGACAGTTCCCCGTTAAGGTAAAATACCGGAGTACCGGCAGGAGCCAGGCGGATAAACTCTTTCATGGCATGCAGGGAGAACGTGATATATTCCATGCGGTTTTCCAGTCCCATTTTCTTCACCATGGCAAGGATTCCCTGTACGGCTTTGGTTTCACGTTTCTTGTTACTATGTGCTTTCAGTTCGAGAATCAGTCGGGTATTACAGTTTTTCCCGGCTTCCAGATATTGTTCCAGGCTGGGTAAGTTTTCTCCGTTGGATAATTTAAGTCCGGTCAGTGCGTCACCTTTGGAATACTCCATCGGTCTCATCTTGTATACAGGATCATGGTTGACCACCAACTTGTTATCCTTAGCGATCCATACGTCAAATTCTGAACCGTAACAACCGATGGAATCTGCTTTTAGAAGTGATGAAATACTGTTTTGTGATGATCCCGGAGTTTTCCAGAATCCACGGTGGGCTATCACTTTTGTCTGTGCCTGCATACAGCAAGCAACCATTAGAAGGGCAGAAGCCATCATCATTTTTTTTAAATTCATTTGTTTGGTCTTTTAAAAGTTTGATAGATTTAATTTGGTTTGGCCTCAAAATTATAAAAAAGAAAACGCAAATCAGACAATAATATGCTAATCTGCGTTAATCCTTGAGATTTTAAAATAGAAATGTTACAAAAGAATAACAGAAAGAGCAGATTCTGTTATTCTTATCAGTTAAGTATAGGCCTCTTCGTGTATTCCTCTCACCGCACGTCCGCTAGGCTCATTCAGATTCCTGAAAGCAATATCCCACGCCAGCGCTTCTGCTGTGGAGCAGGCCACACTGGGAACACTGGGTACGGTGCGTGCTGCACTTTCACTGGGGAAATGCTCTTCAAAGATACTGCGATAATAGTATTCTTCTTTATTTTGTGGCGTGTTGATAGGGAAGCGTTCGGCAGCATGTTCCATTTGCTGATCGCTCACAGCAGCAGCTGTGATTTCCCTCAATGTGTCAATCCATGAATATCCTACACCGTCACTGAACTGCTCTTTTTGTCTCCACGCCACACTTTCCGGTAACATCTCGGCAAAGGCTTCGCGAACAATCCGTTTCTCAATTTCCTTTCCGGGGCACATTTTAGCTTTCGGATTCAGGTTCATGGCTACGTCGAGGAATTCTTTATCAAGGAAAGGAACACGTCCTTCTACTCCCCATGCTGACAAACTTTTATTGGCGCGGAGGCAATCGTACATGTGCAACTTTGAAAGTTTACGTACTGTTTCTTCGTGGAATGCCTGTGGAGTGGGAGCCTTGTGGAAATACAGATAACCACCGAAAACTTCATCGGCGCCTTCACCGCTCAACACCATTTTGATACCCATCGATTTGATGACACGTGCCAGTAGGTACATGGGAGTGGAAGCGCGTACCGTGGTTACATCGTATGTCTCGATGAAATAAATGACATCACGCAGGGCATCCAAACCTTCCTGAACAGTATAGTTTATTTCGTGATGGACAGTACCGATATATTCAGCCACTTCACGTGCTTTAATCAAATCGGGAGCACCTTTTAGTCCGATGGCGAAGGAGTGGAGTTGAGGCCACCACGCATCACTCGCTCCGTCTGTTTCTATACGTTTTGCCGCATATTTTTTGGCAATGGCGGAGATGACAGAACTATCCAACCCTCCCGAAAGAAGCACTCCGTACGGTACGTCACTCATTAACTGGCGGTGTACAGCCTCTTCTAATGCTATTTTCACATCAACGGTTTGTGCATCATTCTCTTTTACGGTTTCATATTCTGTCCAGTCGCGCGAATACCAACGTTTCATTTTTCCCTCTTTACTATAGAAGTAATGTCCGGGGAGAAATATTTCATATTCGTCGCAAAATCCTTCAAGGGCTTTCAACTCGCTGCCGAAGTAGATTTTTCCCTCTTTATCTTTTCCTATATATAAAGGAATAACCCCTATCGGATCACGGGCAATTAGAAATTCATCCTTTTCCTCATCATAAAGAACGAAAGCAAAGATACCGCTAATATCTTCCAGAAAATGGATGCCTTTATCTTTGTAAAGGGCAAGAATTACCTCACAGTCACTTCCGGTCTGAAAGTTATATTTTCCCGCATATTTAGCGCGAATATCACGGTGATTGTAAATCTCACCGTTGACGGCGAGCACCTGTTTACGATCGGGAGAGTATAACGGTTGTCCGCCACTCTGCGGGTCGACAATGGAAAGACGTTCGTGTGCCAGGATGGCACTTCCGCCTACATAGATTCCGCTCCAGTCCGGTCCGCGATGACGGATCTTCTGGGCCATTTTCAGTGCTTTATCTCTTAGTTCTTTCGTTTGAACTTTGATGTTGAGTATACCTGCTATTCCACACATAACTTTAATTTTTAGAGGGGGTAATGTAATCTGTTGATTGTTTATTCGCTATTTCTAAGAAGCTGACTAGCTATTCTTAATTCGTTCCGCCTTGGTTTCCCTTTCGTTCCACCAAGGTTATCTTTCCGTTCTACCTGGGTGTTTCTTTCGTTCGACCATGGTGGAACGAATCGGATAGTACTAATCAAACTTCTGCTTTTTCCTTACTGCAAAGCTATTTCGTCAGATAAGCATCTATTTCCGCAGCAGCCTTTCGTCCTCCCGCCATGGCGCGTACCACCAGGCTGGCACCAGTCTCGGCATCACCGGCAAGAAATACATTCTTTGCAAATTTGGGTTGTTCCGGTTTCAGGAATCCCATCGCCAATAATACCATATCAGCCTCGATGACTTCCTTCTTCCCTGTTGGTTTCATTGTGGGACGTCCGCCATCTGCTGCCGGAATCCATTCTACTTCTTCCACTTCTACACCTGTCACTTTTCCATTCTTTCCGAGGAACTGATTGGAAGCCAGGCACCAGCGGCGTGTACAACCTTCTTCATGGCTGGAAGTCGTTTTGAAGACTGCCGGCCATTGTGGCCAAGGAGTAGCCGGATTGTAGCCGACAGGAGGTTTCGGCATGATTTCGATTTGAGTGACACTGACGGCTCCCTGTCTCACACTGGTTCCGATGCAGTCGGAACCAGTGTCTCCGCCACCTATCACGAGAACCTTTTTGCCTTTGGCATTTACCAACTTGTCTTTCGGGAAAGTCTGTCCTGCCAGAATCCTATTCTGTTGTGCCAGCATTTCGAGTGCGAAATGAATCCCTTTCAGTTCACGTCCCGGAATACTCAAGTCACGTGCAGTGGGGGTTCCGGTACAGATGCAGTAAGCATCGAATCCTTCCGGTAAATGATTAACGTCTATTTCTACTCCCATCTCAAACTGTATTCCTTCTGCAGCCAATATCTTCATCCGTCGGTCAATTACATTTTTATCCAGTTTGAAATTAGGAATACCGAATCGTAATAATCCTCCGGGCGCTTCATCCTTATCGAATAAAGTAACGCTATATCCTTTTAAATTCAGCTGATTAGCCACCACCAATCCAGCAGGACCTGCACCAATCACCGCCACTTTCTTTCCGTTTCTTTCCGGCGTCTTTACTTGTATATATCCTTCACGAAAAGCCGCTTCTACGATAGCTGCTTCATTCTCGCGAATAGTCACCGGCTGATCGCAGGAAAGTTTCAACACACACGATTTCTCGCAAAGAGCAGGACAAATACGTCCTGTAAATTCAGGAAAATCGCAAGTAGACGACAATACTTCGTATGCCTCCTTCCATTTTCCCCTGTATAATGCATCCTGCCATTCCGGTTGTTTATTTCCTATCGGGCATGCCCAATGACAGAAAGGTACACCGCAATCCATACAGCGTGACGCCTGCAATTTACGGCTGTTTGTATTCAAAGTCTGTTCTACCTGACTATAGTCAGCGATTCGCTCGTTTACAGGGCGGTATCCCGCCTCTTGTCGAGGTATATTTAGAAATGCTTTAGGATCTCCCATCTTGTTATTTACTATTTGACGATTTACTATTTACTATTTCTAGACTATCTTATCATTTGCTATTTGACTATTTACAGACTATACTATACATTCAAATAGTAAATTGTAAATAGTCAAATTGTAAATCTAATAGTCTCTTTGCATATCTGCAATTTTTTGTTGTAACTTTCTCATTTGTTCTTCCTGCAGTACTTTTTTGTATTCGATGGGCACTACTTGGATGAATTGATCTACGTAATGATTCCAGTTGTCGAGCAGGATGCGTGCCAGTTTCGAGCCTGTGTAGAGGTAATGCTGGCGGATTAGTTCGTGCAACTCTTTCCGGTAGCTGGCTTCTTCGATGAGTGACAGTTCCACCATTTCCATGTTACAGAAATAATCGAAGTTGCCGTCTTTGTTCCATACATAAGCTACACCGCCACTCATACCGGCTGCAAAGTTACGTCCGGTTTGTCCGAGGACTACCACACGACCTCCGGTCATGTATTCGCAACAATGGTCACCCACGCCTTCTACGACGGCAACTGCGCCGGAGTTACGAACAGCGAAACGTTCTCCTACACGGCCGTTGATATATACTTCACCGCTTGTTGCGCCATAAAGCAAGGTATTACCGGCGATTGTATTTTTTTCGGCTTCGAAATTGCTGCGGATAGGAGGTAATACGGAGATACGCCCGCCGCTCAATCCTTTACCCAGGTAATCATTCGCTTCACCTTCCAGTTTAAAGTTAACTCCCGGTACGAGAAAAGCTCCGAAAGATTGACCTGCCGAACCTTTGAATTTTACATTCAGCGTATGTTCCGGCAATCCTTTGGCACCATATTTCTTGGCGATTACTCCGGAAAGCATAGCACCTATTGCACGGTCTGTATTGGCAATCGTATATTCTAAAGAAATCTCTTTCTCATGTTCGATAGCTTCCTGTGCGGCATCGATGATGGTTACATCCTTTACAGCAGAAATTCCATGATCCTGGTCGATGACATGACGGATAGCCGCACTGTTGTCAACACGTGCCAGCAATTTGGTGAAGTCGATTAAAGCATGTTTCGGATTTGGGTCATTGGCATCGGACTTGCGCTCGATTAAGTCTGTACGCCCGATGATGTCATCCATCCGGGTGAATCCCATTTCAGCCAAATGCTCGCGGACTTCCTGTGCCAGGAATGTGAAAAAGTTTACTAAATATTCACTGCGTCCATGAAAGCGTTTACGTAACTCTTCATTCTGTGTGGCAACTCCCACCGGACAAGTATTCTGATGGCATTTGCGCATCATTACACACCCTAATACAATCAATGCCGAGGTGGCGAAGCCATATTCTTCGGCACCCATTAGTGCCATTAAGATGATGTCACGTCCGGTTTTCAGTTGTCCGTCGGCTTGCAGAACTACTTGGCCACGAAGTCCGTTCAGAACCAGTGTTTGCTGTGTCTCGCTCAATCCCAATTCCGGTGAGATACCCGCATAGCGGATAGAAGAAGCCGGAGAAGCACCTGTTCCCCCTTCAGCACCAGAGATGACAATTAGGTCCGCCTTTGCTTTTGCCACACCCGCAGCAATCGTACCGACGCCGCTTTCTGCTACCAGTTTCACACTGATTTTGGCCTGTGGATTTACATTTTTCAAATCGAAGATTAATTGTGCCAAATCCTCAATCGAATAAATATCATGATGAGGCGGAGGAGAAATCAGCGAAATTCCCGGAATGGAATGACGTGTTTTCGCAATCACATCGTTCACTTTAAATCCCGGTAGTTGTCCGCCTTCACCCGGTTTGGCTCCCTGTGCTATCTTGATTTGAATTTCGTCCGCATTAACCAGATATTCTGCCGTTACACCGAAACGACCGGAAGCTACCTGCTTGATTGCACTTCGTAAAGAACTGCCATCGGGCAGCGGTTGGAAACGGGCAGCGTCTTCGCCACCTTCACCGGTATTACTGCGTCCGTGAATTTTATTCATGGCAATAGCCATTGCCTCATGAGCCTCTTTGCTGATAGAACCAAAAGACATAGCCCCCGTGACGAAACGATGCAGAATGTTTTCCACCGGTTCTACCTGATCGATTGAAATCGGATTACGACGGAATCCCAGAAAGTCACGAAGGAAAATAGGCTTCTCTTTTTCGTCTACCAGATGGGTGTACTCTTTAAATTTTTTATAACTCCTCAGTCGTGTAGCCAATTGCAGAGTGCTGATTGTTTCCGGATTCCATGCGTGCTTTTCTCCATCTTTACGGAAAGCATACAAACCGTTATTTTTTAATAACTCTTCATTTTTAATACTTTCAAATCCTTCTTTATGGAAAGCAATGGCATCTCTGGCTATTTCTTCCAGACGGATACCTTCGATCGGTGAACCGAGTCCTCCAAAATAAGCCTTGCTCAATTCTTCACTCAAACCGACAGCTTCGAAAATCTTAGCACCACGATAGGAGCGGATCGTAGAGATACCCATCTTACTCATGATTTTAAACAAGCCTTTACAGATGGATTTGATATAGTTCTTTTCAGCAGTGGTATAATCCAACTGAATATCTTTGTCTTTTACCAGTCGGTCGAGGACAGCGAATGCCATGTAAGGATTCAGGGCACTTGCTCCGAAACCCAACAATAACGCGGCGTGCATCACTTCACGTATTTCACCACTTTCTACGATCAATGCCGTTTGCACCCGTTTACCAACTGAAATCAGGTGGTGATGAACAGCGCTTACTGCCAGCAATGATGGAATGGCAGCATGGGTAATATCCACCTCACGGTCGGTCAGGACAATGTAGTTTACACCTTCCGTCACGGATTCTTCCGCCATTTTACAAAGATGGGTCAGTGCTTCCTGCAGTCCGGCTTTCCCTTTGGCAACCTCAAACAACATGGGTAGTTTGACTGTTTTGAAGCCTTTATACCGGATATTACAAAGAATATCCAGTTGGGTATTGCTTAAAATCGGATGATTCAGGCGTACCATTTTGCAATGACTTTCACTGGGCGTCAGAATATTCATACCGACTGCTCCAATGTATTCCGTCAATGACATCACCAGTTCTTCACGAAGTGGATCAATGGGCGGATTGGTTACCTGTGCAAATTGCTGACGGAAATAGTTGTAAAGCAACTGTGGGTTATCTGAAAGTACGGCGAGTGGCGTATCGTTACCCATTGAATTGATCGGTTCTGCTCCGGTGCTTGCCATCGGCATAATCAGCCTTTCGATGTCCTCTTTGGAGTAGCCGAAAGTACGAAGCATCCGGTCGTAGTTTGCTACGTGATGAGGAACTTTGCGCCCGCTTTTCAGTTCATCCAGTTCGATTCGGTTGGTAGATAGCCAGGTGCGGTAAGGCTTGGCTTCAGCCAACTGTTTTTTCAGTTCGCCGTCATAGTAGATCTCGCCTTTTTCCGTATCTACCAGCAGGATTTTGCCGGGCTGTAAGCGACCTTTTTCTTTGATGTCTCCCGGTTCGAAATCCATAACACCGACTTCCGAAGCCACTACCATCATATCGTTTTTAGTAATCAGATAACGGGCAGGGCGCAGGCCATTGCGGTCGAGCATACCTCCGGCAAATCGTCCGTCGCTGAATAGTAGTGCGGCCGGTCCGTCCCACGGTTCCATCAGGATGGAGTGGTATTCGTAGAATGATTTTAGATCCTCACTGATCGGGTTCTTCTCGTTGAAAGATTCCGGCACGAGCATAGCCATGGCATGTGGCAGGCTCAATCCTGACATCACCAGGAACTCCAGTACATTGTCCAGAGAAGCACTGTCGCTCATACCCGGTTGTATAATCGGGCGGATTTCTTTTATATCACCTAAAGTGGGAGTGGAGAGTACACTTTCACGGGCTTCCATCCATCCTCGGTTACCACGGATAGTATTGATTTCACCGTTGTGTGCCAGCAGACGGAACGGCTGTGCCAATCCCCATGTAGGGAATGTATTGGTACTGAAACGAGAGTGCACCAATGCCAGTCCGCTGGTAAAATAGCTATTTGTCAGGTCCGGATAATAGTTGCGCAGCTGTAATGATGAAAGCATACCTTTATATATAATGCTTTTGGTAGAGAGTGACACAACATAAAAATCGTCTTTTGCCGGAATAGATGACAATCTGACTTTATTTTCGATTCTTTTCCGGATCAGATATAACTTCCGGTCGGCAGTTTCCGTTTCCGTAAATCCGGTGATGAACACTTGTTTGATGTCCGGTTCGTTTGCCAGAGCCGATTCTCCCAGGATTTCGGGGCAGGTGGGCACATTGCGCAAATGCATCAATGTGAGTCCTTCTTTTTCAATTTCTTCAATAATAATACTTAGAATAGCTGCCTGGTCTTTTTCGTTTTTCGGTAAAAACAATAACCCTGTGCCGTACCGTCCTTTTTCGGGGACAGGAATACCTTGTAATAAAATAAACTCATGCGGAATTTGAAGCATGATACCTGCACCGTCACCGGTCTTGTTATCCGCACCCTCGGCACCGCGATGGCGCATGTTTTCTAATACCTTTAAAGCCGACTCAACAATGTCGTGTGACTTTTCTCCATGAATGTTAACCAGCATACCGACACCGCAGGCATCGTGTTCGTATGCCGCATCGTACAAGCCCACCTGTTGGGGCTGTCGTTGGTAAGGGAATCCTTCTGTTACGTTGTTAAAAAGTTCTTGTTTCTTCATTCTTACTAGCTTTATTGTATGATAATACCTGTTTGATGTATCAAATTGTTTGGCAAAGTTAATATTTTAATTTCAAAATGATAGTGAAATTTAGCTTTTGTGTGACGCGAAATGAGAATAGGAATCTTTATTCTTTTAATTTGTTATTAAAAACAGGAAATTTGCTTTTAATTTGTTAGCTTATTTATCCTTATTTGAAGCTGATTGTAATTTGTTTCTTTTTGAGCTAAAAATAATATATTATTTAACTTTTTGATGTGTTTGCAACTTTTTTATGCGTTTCTGTCAAATAAATATGCTTTTTGTTGTCTTTATGTTATTTGTAATGTGTATATTTGCAGGCGAAATAAAAATATCATAATATGTGTGGAATAGTAGGCTATATTGGTAAACGAAAAGCCTACCCTATCCTTATCAAAGGGCTGAAGCGACTGGAGTATCGTGGATATGACAGCGCGGGGGTAGCAATCATTAGTGATGACCAACAGTTAAATGTGTATAAGACGAAAGGAAAAGTCTCTGATCTTGAAAATTTCGTCACACAGAAAGATATTTCCGGTACAATCGGAATTGCCCATACCCGTTGGGCTACTCACGGGGAACCTTGTTCTGCTAACGCCCACCCTCATTACTCTTCTTCCGAAAAGCTCGCTCTCATTCATAACGGTATTATTGAAAACTACGCCGTTCTTAAAGAAAAACTTCAAGCCAAAGGCTATATTTTTAAAAGTAGTACAGATACCGAAGTCCTCGTTCAATTAATAGAATACATGAAAGTCACTAATCAGGTCAGTCTGTTGACGGCTGTTCAGTTGGCGTTAGGGGAGGTAATTGGTGCTTATGCGATTGCGATTCTTGATAAGGAGCATCCCGATGAGATTATTGCTGCCCGTAAGAGCAGTCCATTGGTAGTGGGGATTGGAGAGAATGAGTTCTTTCTTGCTTCAGATGCTACTCCGATTGTAGAATATACTGATAAAGTGGTTTATCTGGAAGACGGGGAAATAGCTGTTTTGAATCTGGGGAAGGAGTTGAAGGTAGTCAACTTGAACAATGTCGAAATGATACCTGAAATAAAGAAGGTGGAACTCAACCTCGGTCAGTTGGAAAAAGGGGGATATCCGCACTTTATGTTGAAAGAGATTTTCGAACAGCCCGATTGTATTCGTGATTGCATGCGCGGACGTATCAATGTGGAAGCTGATAATGTGGTGCTTTCTGCTGTGATAGATCACCGGGAAAAGCTGCTGAATGCCAAACGGTTTATTATTGTTGCTTGCGGAACTTCCTGGCATGCCGGACTGATCGGTAAGCATCTGATTGAGAGTTTCTGCCGCATACCGGTGGAAGTGGAGTATGCTTCCGAATTCCGCTACCGTGATCCGGTGATTGACGGGCAGGATGTGGTGATAGCAATCTCCCAGAGTGGCGAGACGGCAGATACATTGGCTGCTGTGGAATTGGCGAAAAGCCGCGGGGCATTTATATATGGCATTTGCAATGCGATCGGCTCTTCTATTCCCCGTGCCACTCATACCGGTTCATATATTCATGTGGGTCCAGAAATCGGGGTGGCTTCTACCAAAGCATTTACCGGACAGGTCACTGTATTGGCGATGTTGGCATTGACACTTGCCAAAGCGAAAGGAACCATTGACGAACAGCATTATCTTTCAATCGTACAGGAGTTAAATCATATTCCGGAAAAAATGAAAGAGGTGTTGGAATTGAATGATACTTTGGCGGAGTTATCGAAAACTTTCACTTATGCGCATAATTTTATTTACCTGGGACGCGGATATAGTTATCCCGTTGCTCTGGAAGGTGCATTGAAATTGAAAGAAATATCGTATATTCACGCCGAAGGTTATCCGGCTGCGGAGATGAAGCATGGACCGATTGCCCTGATCGATGCGGAAATGCCGGTAGTGGTGATTGCTACGCAGAATGGGTTGTATGAGAAAGTATTAAGTAATATTCAGGAGATTAAGGCACGGAAAGGAAAAGTGGTTGCATTTGTGACGAAAGGAGATACCGTTATCAGCAAAATCGCTGACTGTAGTATCGAACTTCCTGAAACAATCGAATGTCTCGATCCGTTAATTACTACGGTACCTCTGCAACTTCTTGCTTACCACATTGCGGTATGCAAAGGGATGGATGTGGATCAGCCGAGAAATCTGGCGAAGTCGGTAACAGTAGAGTAATGTAATTTACAATTAGACAATTTACGATTGAAGAATCAATGATGGATAGTAAGTTGTTTGATTGGCGGGTGGTAATTTAAATTGTAAATAGTAAATCGTCAAATCGTAAATAGTATAGATGGAACAATTGAAACATGAATGTGGCGTTGCCATGATACGCTTGCTCAAACCGTTAGAGTATTACGAGAAAAAGTACGGGACATGGATGTATGGTCTTAATAAACTCTACCTGTTGATGGAGAAGCAGCATAATCGTGGACAGGAAGGTGCGGGACTGGCATGTGTGAAACTGGAAGCAAATCCGGGTGAAGAATATATGTTTCGTGAACGCGCTTTAGGTTCCGGAGCCATTACGGAAATCTTTGAAAATATTCAAAATAATTTTAAGGATCTCACTCCCGAACAGTTGCACGATGCAGAGTATGCCAAACGAACTTTACCTTTTGCCGGTGAAATATATATGGGACATCTTCGTTATTCTACTACGGGAAAATCCGGAATCTCTTATGTGCATCCATTTTTAAGAAGAAATAACTGGCGTGCCAAGAATCTGGCCCTCTGCGGAAATTTCAATATGACAAATGTGGACGAGATATTTGCCCGTATCACTGCCATTGGTCAGCATCCGCGTAAATATGCCGATACATATATCATGTTGGAGCAGGTGGGACACCGTCTTGACCGTGAAGTGGAGCGTGTATTCAATCTTGCCGAAGCCGAGGGGCTTACGGGCATGGGAATCACTCATTATATAGAAGAATATATTGATTTGGCAAACGTGTTGCGCACTTCCAGCCGCGAATGGGATGGGGGATACGTGATCTGCGGATTGACCGGGAGCGGCGAGTCCTTCGCCATCCGCGACCCGTGGGGAATCCGGCCTGCATTCTGGTATCAGGATGATGAGATAGCTGTTCTTGCTTCCGAACGTCCGGTGATCCAGACTGCTTTGAATGTTCCGTTTGAGGAAATCAAAGAATTGCAACCGGGGCAAGCATTGTTAATCAGCAAAGAAGGTAAAATCCGTACTTCGCAAATTAACAAGCCGCGCGAAAATCATGCCTGTTCTTTCGAACGTATCTATTTCTCCCGTGGGAGTGATGTCGATATTTATAAGGAAAGGAAACGGTTGGGTGAAAAGTTGGTTCCGAGAATATTGAAAGCTATCAATAATGACATCGATCATACGGTTTTTTCTTTTATTCCCAATACTGCGGAGGTGGCTTTCTACGGAATGTTGCAGGGACTGGACGATTACTTGAATGAGGAGAAAGTGCAGCAAATTGCTGCATTAGGGCATCATCCGGATATGGAGGAACTGGAAGTCATTCTTTCCCGCCGCATCCGTAGCGAAAAGGTGGCGATCAAGGATATCAAACTCCGTACGTTTATTGCCGAAGGAAACAGTCGTAATGATCTGGCAGCCCATGTGTATGACATTACATACGGAAGTCTGGTACCCGGTGTTGATAATCTGGTGATTATTGACGACAGCATTGTGCGTGGTACTACGTTGAAACAAAGTATTATCGGTATTCTCGACCGTCTCGGTCCGAAGAAGATTGTGATAGTATCTTCTTCTCCGCAAGTGCGTTATCCTGACTATTACGGTATCGATATGGCAAAGATGAGTGAGTTTATCGCTTTCCGAGCTGCTGTCGAACTTTTAAAGGAGCGGGATATGAAAGATGTGATTGCGGCTGCCTACCGTAAATCGAAAGATCAGGTGGGACTGCCGAAAGAGCAGATGATAAACTATGTGAAGGATATCTATGCTCCGTTCACCGATGAGGAAATCTCTGGCAAGATGGTGGAACTGCTGACTCCCAAGGGAACAAAGGCGAAAGTGGAAATTGTCTATCAACCGTTGGAGGGATTGCACGAGGCTTGTCCGCGTCATAAAGGCGACTGGTATTTTAGCGGTAACTACCCTACACCGGGAGGTGTGAAAATGGTGAACCGGGCGTTCATCGACTATATAGAACAAATGTATCAATTCTAACAACCATACAACGATTCAATAATAAGAATGAGAAATGTGACATTAATCCTTGACGACGGGAGCCGGTTTTCCGGTAAGTCGTTTGGCTACGAGAAGCCGGTGGCAGGCGAAGTAGTTTTTAATACTGCCATGACCGGATACCCGGAGAGCCTTACTGACCCTTCATACGCCGGACAGTTGATGACGCTTACCTATCCTCTGGTAGGCAACTACGGTGTTCCTCCTTTTACCATCGAACCGAATGGACTTGCCACTTTCATGGAAAGTGAGAAAATCCACGCGGAAGCGATTATCGTAAGTGACTATTCTTATGAATACAGCCACTGGAATGCGGTGGAAAGTCTCGGTGACTGGTTGAAACGCGAGCAGATTCCCGGTATCACAGGCATTGATACGCGCGAGCTGACTAAGATTCTTCGTGAACATGGAGTAATGATGGGAAAAATCGTTTTCGATGATGAACCGGATAATGTGCCTGAAGCAGTATACGCAGGCGTCAATTATGTAGATCGTGTATCTTGCAAAGAGATTATTTGCTATTTTCCTGCCGGAACTTCACAAACTTTCTCCGTAAATAGTTCCTATGCGCAGCTTAATTCTCAATTCTCAACTTTCAATTCTCAATTTAAGAAGGTTATCCTGGTAGATTGCGGTGTAAAGACAAATATTATTCGTTGTCTGCTGAAACGTAATGTAGAAGTGATCCGTGTACCTTGGGATTATGATTATAGCGGACTCGAATTTGACGGGTTGTTTATCTCCAACGGACCGGGTGACCCGGATACTTGTGATGCTGCGGTACAGAATATACGGAAGGCGATGGTAAATGAGAAACTGCCTATCTTCGGCATCTGTATGGGTAACCAGTTGCTTTCAAAAGCGGGCGGAGCCAAGATTTATAAATTGAAATACGGACATCGTAGCCACAATCAGCCGGTGCGTATGGTAGGTACGGAACGTTGTTTCATTACTTCACAAAATCATGGTTATGCCGTAGACAATAATACGTTGAGTGCAGAGTGGGAACCGTTGTTTATCAATATGAACGATGGGTCCAACGAGGGAATCAAACATAAAAAGAATCCCTGGTTCTCTGCGCAATTCCACCCGGAAGCTGCGAGTGGACCTACGGATACGGAATTCCTGTTCGACGAATTTGTAAAACTATTGTAACAATGAAAGAAAATATAAAGAAAGTATTGCTATTAGGTTCAGGTGCCCTGAAAATCGGTGAGGCTGGTGAATTTGACTATTCCGGTTCACAGGCACTTAAAGCCTTGAAAGAAGAGGGGATTGAAACCATTCTTATCAATCCGAATATTGCTACGGTGCAGACTTCCGAAGGAGTGGCAGATCAAATTTACTTTCTTCCGGTGACTCCATACTTCGTAGAGAAAGTGATCCAGAAAGAAAAACCGGAAGGTATTATGCTGGCGTTCGGTGGTCAGACGGCTCTGAACTGTGGAGTAGCATTGTATAAAGAAGGTATTCTTGAAAAATATAATGTAAAAGTGCTGGGTACTCCGGTACAGGCCATTATGGATACCGAGGACCGTGAACTTTTTGTTCAGAAATTGAATGAGATCAATGTAAAAACCATCAAGAGTGAAGCCGTAGAAAATGCGGAAGATGCACGTCGCGCAGCAAAAGAACTGGGCTATCCGGTGATTGTTCGTGCTGCTTATGCGTTAGGAGGCTTGGGGTCCGGTTTCTGTGATAATGAACAACAGCTGGATGTGCTGGTAGAAAAAGCATTCTCTTTCTCCCCACAGGTATTGGTGGAGAAATCACTACGCGGCTGGAAAGAAGTGGAATATGAAGTGGTACGTGACCGCTTCGATAACTGTATCACCGTTTGTAATATGGAAAACTTCGATCCGCTGGGTATTCATACCGGTGAGTCTATCGTTATTGCTCCTTCACAGACGCTTACCAATAAAGAGTATCATAAACTTCGGGAATTGGCAATACGTATCATCCGCCATATCGGTATCGTGGGTGAATGTAACGTACAATATGCCTTCGATCCCGAATCCGAAGATTACCGGGTGATCGAAGTAAATGCCCGCCTTTCCCGTTCGTCGGCTTTAGCATCTAAGGCAACCGGTTATCCGCTGGCTTTCGTTGCTGCCAAATTGGGATTGGGTTATGGACTCTTCGACCTAAAGAACTCTGTAACCAAGACTACTTCCGCTTTCTTCGAACCGGCATTGGATTATGTCGTATGTAAGATTCCTCGTTGGGATTTAGGTAAATTCCACGGTGTAGATAAAGAGTTGGGCTCTTCTATGAAATCTGTGGGTGAAGTGATGGCTATCGGACGCACTTTTGAAGAAGCTATCCAGAAAGGTCTTCGTATGATCGGACAGGGAATGCATGGTTTTGTGGAGAACAAAGAATTGGTTATTTCCGACATTGATAAAGCCTTGCGCGAACCGACCGATAAACGTATTTTCGTGATTTCGAAAGCGTTTCGCGCTGGCTACACCATCGATCAGGTGCACGAATTGACTAAGATTGATAAATGGTTCTTGCAGAAGTTAATGAATATTATGAAGACTTCCGAAGAACTGCATAGTTGGGGAAACAATCACAAACAGATTGTCGATCTGCCGAACGAATTGCTTCGTAAAGCTAAGGTTCAAGGTTTCTCCGATTTCCAGATTGCCCGTGCCATCGGTTACGAAGGGGATATGGAAGATGGGATTCTTTATATCCGCAAACACCGTAAAGAGGCAGGCATTCTTCCGGTAGTGAAACAGATTGATACACTGGCAGCCGAATACCCGGCACAAACCAATTATCTGTATCTTACTTATAGCGGTGTAGCAAATGATGTGCATTATCTGGGCGACCATAAATCTATTGTCGTATTAGGTTCCGGTGCTTATCGTATCGGTTCTTCCGTAGAATTCGACTGGTGTGGCGTACAGGCTTTGAATACCATTCGCAAAGAGGGATGGCGCAGTGTCATGATTAACTATAATCCTGAAACCGTATCTACGGATTACGATATGTGCGACCGTTTGTACTTTGATGAATTGACTTTTGAACGTGTGATGGATATTCTGGAACTGGAGAATCCGCATGGGGTAATTGTATCTACCGGCGGTCAGATTCCAAATAACCTTGCTTTGCGTCTGGATGCACAGAAGATCAATATTCTAGGTACGAGTGCGAAGAGTATTGATAATGCCGAAGATCGTGAGAAATTCTCTGCCATGCTTGACCGTATCGGTGTGGATCAGCCCCGTTGGCGTGAATTAACTTCTATGGATGACATTCAGGAGTTCGTTGAAGAGGTAGGTTTCCCTGTACTTGTTCGTCCGTCTTATGTGCTTTCGGGAGCTGCGATGAATGTTTGTTCCAACCAGGAAGAATTGGAACGTTTCTTGAAACTGGCAGCTAATGTATCGAAGAAACATCCGGTGGTAGTAAGCCAGTTTATCGAACACGCCAAGGAAGTGGAAATGGATGCGGTGGCGCAGAATGGAGAAATTGTAGCATACGCTATAAGTGAGCATATCGAATTTGCGGGAGTACATTCCGGCGATGCAACAATCCAGTTCCCGCCGCAAAAGCTGTATGTAGAAACTGTTCGCCGTATTAAGCGTATCAGCCGTGAGATTGCTAAGGCTTTGAATATCTCCGGTCCGTTTAATATTCAGTATCTGGCGAAAGACAACGATATCAAGGTGATTGAATGTAATCTGCGTGCCAGTCGTTCTTTCCCGTTTGTCAGCAAAGTGTTGAAGATCAACTTTATCGAGCTGGCAACGAAAGTGATGCTCGGTCTGCCTGTGGAGAAACCGGAAAAAAATCTCTTCGAACTGGATTATGTGGGAATCAAGGCTTCCCAATTCTCTTTCAACCGCTTGCAGAAGGCTGATCCGGTGTTGGGAGTAGATATGGCTTCTACCGGTGAAGTGGGTTGTATCGGAATGGATACTTCCTGTGCCGTACTCAAAGCGATGCTTTCCGTGGGCTATCGTATTCCGAAGAAGAATATCCTGCTGTCTACGGGAACAATGAAACAGAAAGCCGATATGATGGATGCGGCCCGTATGTTGGTGAATAAGGGATACAAACTCTTTGCAACGGGTGGTACACACAAAACGCTTGCAGAGAATGGAATTGAAAGTACTCATGTCTATTGGCCGAGTGAGGAGGGACATCCGCAAGCATTGGAGATGCTTCATCGCAAGGAGATCGACATGGTAGTCAATATCCCGAAGAATCTGACAGCCGGAGAATTAAGTAATGGGTATAAAATCCGTCGTGCTGCCATTGACTTGAATATACCGTTGATTACGAATGCCCGTCTGGCTAGTGCATTTATCAATGCCTTCTGTACGATGAGTGTGGATGATATAGCCATCAAGAGCTGGGCAGAGTATAAATAAGCAGAATGTCATCTTTTTGAAAAGAGGCTGACATCACATTGAAATGAAAATGGTAAGGCCGTTCCTGTTATTCGGGAGCGGCCTTTGTTGTTGTAGGACTGTAACCGAACTTGTCGGAGCTGATATGGTGAAAGGGATTGATGGTATCTCTTATTTGCCTTTGTTGACAGGAAACGGTGAAGTATCTCGTAGCCATGAATATATATACTATGAGTTTTATGAACAGGGAGGAAAGCAGTCGATTCTGAAAGATGGGTGGAAACTGGTTCGATTAAATATGTCGAAATCGGAAAAGTTGAAAGAAGAGTTATATTATCTTCCGGATGACATAGGGGAGCAACATGATTTATTGAAAGAGAATCCTCAAAAAGTGGAAGAATTGCGAATATTAGCAATGAAGGCACGAACCGAAAGCCTGCATTTCAGTTGGAAACCGGAGAAGTAATGTGAATCAGAAAAGCAGAGGAAGGCAGACAAAAGTGGAAGAGGGGGCTGCCAGGATGCTAGATTCTACCGAATTATGACAAAAGTGTTCTGTTTTTCTTGTAGATTTCGACATTTTGAAGTACCTTGCACACCTATTTCAAAGAATATTTTTTTAACAGGAGAATAACAGGTATGGATAATCATGTTGTAATAATGGCTGGTGGCATAGGGAGCCGCTTTTGGCCGATGAGCACTCCGGAATGTCCTAAACAATTTATTGATGTAATGGGATGTGGCCGGTCGCTGATTCAGTTGACGGCAGACCGTTTCGACGGTGTTTGCCCTAGGGAAAATATGTGGGTCGTAACTTCTGAAAAATACATTGATATTGTTCGGGAGCAGTTGCCGGAAATTCCGGAAAGTAATATTTTGGCGGAGCCTTGTGCGCGCAATACTGCGCCCTGCATTGCTTTTGCTTGCTGGAAGATCAAGAAAAAACATCCGAATGCTAACATTGTAGTAACTCCTTCGGATGCATTAGTCATTGATACGGGAGAATTCCGTAGAGTGATGGAGAAAGCCCTTCGTTTCACAGATGATGGCAGCGCCATTGTAACGATAGGTATCCGGCCAACTCGTCCGGAAACCGGATACGGATATATTGCTGCTGCCGATCAGCTCCAGACAGATAAAGAAATTTACACCGTAGATGCATTTAAGGAAAAACCGGATAAAGAGACTGCCGAAAAGTATCTGGCAGAAGGCAATTTCTTCTGGAATGCGGGAATCTTTGTATGGAATGTGCGTACTATTACTTCCGTGATGCGTGTATATGCTCCGGGCATCGCACAAATTTTCGATCGCATTTTCCCCGATTTCTATACAGAGAAAGAAAATGAAACAATCAAGAAGTTATTCCCTACTTGCGAAAGCATTTCTATCGACTATGCAGTGATGGAGAAAGCACAGGAGATTTATGTACTTCCCGCTTCTTTTGGCTGGTCAGATCTGGGTACATGGGGAGCACTTCGCGGTTTGCTTCCACAGGATAAGTCTGGAAATGCAACCGTAGGAACCGATATCCGTTTGTACGAAAGCAAAAATTGTATTGTGCATGCCAGCGAAGAAAAACGAGTAGTCATTCAAGGCTTGGATGGATATATCATTGCAGAGAAAGATAACACATTATTGATCTGCAAATTGGAAGAAGAGCAAAGAATTAAGGAATTCTCGAAATAAATTTTATTTCGAGAATTGATATTCATGTGGTGTCATTCCTGTCATTCGCTTAAAGAACTTCGAGAAAAAAGAAGGATTAGGGAAGTTCAACTCATCAGAAATTTGATAAACAAGCAGATTGCTATGTTTTAGCAATACTTTAGCTTCTAATATAATGGACTGGTTTATCCAGTCCATTACTGTTTGTTGACTGGTTTGGCGGATGATAGTATTAAGATAACGAGGAGTGAGACATAGCTTATCCGCATAAAAACTAACATTACGTTCTCTCTTACTATAAGCATTGACTAAAGAAATGAAACGCTGGAAAATCTCTTCCTGATGTGTCTGACAACTCTGTTCTTTTTGATTGTTGTTTTTGACAAGATACTCTATATTGCACAAAAGACTGATTAGTAGATATTGAATAGCTTCCCGTCGGAACGTTGGTTCTTGTAATATATTCCATATTAAAGCAAAGTAGCTCTTAAACAAGCCGTATTCATGTGAGGTCAGAGATAATATGAGGTTTTTCTGTAACTGTGAAAGATGAGTGAAGAAATTGTCTTTTCCGGCTATAGAAAGAAATTCTGCGTCCATGCCTACCATCTGCATATCAAAATCCGGAGAGACTTCTATAATCTGAAGAATGGAATTCGGAACAATTAATAGTAGCTTGTCCGGCTGAAAAGTTTCTTCTATCAGGTTGATTAATACGCGTGCATATCCCTGTTTGATAACTGCGATACGTCCCTCTTTGATACGATAAGGTTGATCTATTGTGATAAGATTGGATTCTATTTTGGCGAAGCTGTTTACGAATCCGAAATGCGGAGATATGAAACGAAATTCGTTAAATCGGACGATATCCGGATTTTCTAAGATTTCGAGACCTATATTTAATGGTATTTTCTTTTCCATCTTTATCTGTTTTTTCCGCCAAAGATAATAAAAATCAGCAAATAGCCTTTTATTCTTTCTCTTTATCGAACTATTGGAACATTTTTACTAACTATCGGAATGTGAACGTATCTTTGAAACCTCTATCTTTGTCTTTTGAAGAAATTAAAGAAATGATGTGTATGAAAAGAATGGTTTTCAGTTTCTCCTTTTTATTGTTTGTATCGGGAATAAATGCGCAGATAACGTTGGAAGAATGTCAACGGAAGACGCAGGAAAATTATCCGTTGGTACATCAGTATGGCTTGGTGGAGAAAACAAAGGAATATAATCTTGAGAATGCGGCAAAAGGATATTTGCCACAGTTTGCCCTTTCGGCTAAAGCTTCTTATCAGAGTGAGGTAACGGAAATTCCGGTGAAGCTTCCCGGAGTGGATTTGAAAGGAGTGCCGAAAGATCAGTATCAGGTGATGTTGGAGTTACAACAGAAAATCTGGGATGGTGGAGGAATCCGGATGCAGAAGAAACAAACGACTGCGGAAGCGGAGATAGAGAAAGAAAAACTGAATGTGGATATGTATGCGCTAAATAGTCGTGTAAATGACCTTTATTTTGGGATTCTTTTGTTGGACGAGCAACTGAAACAGAATGCATTGTTGCAAGATGAACTGGAGAGAAATTATCGCCAGATTACTGCTTACGTAGAAAATGGCATTGCCAATCAGGCCGATTTGGATGCTGTGAAAGTGGAGCAGTTGAACACAAAGCAGAAAAGAGTTGAACTGGTTTCATCGCGTATGGCGTATTTGAAGATGCTTTCACTTTTGGTAGGAGAGAAATTGTCGCAGGAAACGGTTTTGGAGAAACCTGTTCCTCAAGATGACATTTCGGCTGTCGGTGAGATTCGTCGTCCGGAATTATCTTTGTTCAATGCGCAAGGAGTAGGATTGCAAGTACAGGAGAAAGCTTTGAATGTGCGTCATCTTCCACAGTTCGGATTATTCGTGCAGGGAGCTTATGGAAACCCCGGATTGAATATGCTGAAAAATGAATTTTCTCCCTACTATATTGCGGGTGTTCGCCTTTCATGGAATTTTGGTAGTTTGTATACCTTGAAGAATGACCGGAAGGTAATTGAAAATAAACGCCGGCAATTGGATAATAACCGGGATGTGTTTCTGTTTAATACAAGATTGGAGATGACACAACAAGATCAGGCCATCCAATCATTGGAAAAGCAAATGCAGGATGATGATGAGATTATCCGTTTGCGTACCAATATTCGCAAATCGGCAGAGGCCAAAGTGGCGAATGGAACATTGACGGTGACCGAGATGCTTCGGGAATTGACCAATGAGAGTTTGGCACGTCAGTCGAAAGCGCTGCATGAAATTCAACGGTTAATGGGAATTTATCAATTGAAATATACTACGAATGATTAATATAACTTCTTTAGATATGGAACGAATGACAAAGATAGGAATGGTTGGAGTGGCATTGATAATGTTGGCTGCTTGTGGTAAGGGAATACCCAGCTATGATGCAACCGGCACGTTTGAAGCCACAGAAGTGATAGTCTCTGCCGAAGCTGCCGGAAAGTTGTTGCGACTGGAGGTAGAAGAGGGGACAAGACTGAAAGCAGGTGAGGAGATTGGACTGGTGGATACGGTGCAATTGTATTTGAAGAAATTACAACTGGAGGCCAGTATGAAATCTGTGGAAAGCCAACGTCCGGATCTTGCTAAACAGATAGCTGCTACCAAACAGCAAATAGCAACAGCTGAACGTGAAAAGAAACGCGTGGAAAACCTGCTTGCTGCTGGAGCGGCGAATCAGAAACAGTTGGACGACTGGGATGCACAAGTCAAATTGCTTGAAAGGCAGCTTGTCGCACAGGAATCATCATTGCAGAATAGTACAAATAGCCTGATAGAACAAGGAAATTCGGTTGCCATACAGGTTGCACAGATGGAGGATCAGTTAGCTAAATGTCATGTCCAGTCGCCTATCGAAGGTACAGTATTGGCAAAATATGCAGAAGCCGGTGAATTGGCGGCGATAGGTAAACCGCTGTTTAAAGTGGCTGAAGTGGATCGCATGTATTTGAGGGCTTACATCACCTCCGAACAGTTGTCGCAAGTGAAACTGGGAGATGAGGTAACTGTGTATGCTGATTATGGAAACTCGGAGCAGAAAGCTTATCCGGGGGTAGTGACATGGATTTCCGACCGTTCGGAGTTCACTCCCAAAACGATTTTGACGAAAAACGAACGTGCTAATTTGGTATATGCAGTGAAAATTGCCGTGAAGAATGACGGAGCATTGAAGATTGGTATGTACGGAGGAGTGACATTGAAAAATTAAAAATTGAAGATTAAAAATTAAACGCAAGGGAATGGCAAAGGGAGAACCCATAGTGGTTGTGAAAGAAGTCGGCAAGAACTATGGAACAGTGGAGGCGCTGAAAGACGTTTCTTTCGTTGTGGAACGAGGAGAAATCTTTGGTCTGATAGGGCCTGATGGTGCCGGTAAGAGTTCCTTATTCCGTATTCTGACTACTTTGTTGCTGGCGGATAAAGGAACGGCCATGGTTGCCGGGCTGGATGTGGTAACGGATTATAAACAGATTCGTACGAAAGTGGGATATATGCCCGGTCGTTTTTCACTTTACCAGGATCTTTCGGTAGAAGAGAATCTGGAGTTTTTTGCTACCGTGTTCCATACGACAGTTCAGGAGAATTATGATTTAATTAAAGATATCTACCAACAGATAGAACCGTTCAGGAAAAGAAGGGCAGGGGCTTTGTCAGGTGGTATGAAGCAGAAACTGGCATTGAGCTGCGCTTTGATTCATAAACCGGATATTTTATTTCTGGATGAACCCACTACCGGAGTAGACCCCGTGTCGCGTAAGGAATTCTGGCAAATGCTCCGAAACTTACGGGAACAGGGTATTACCATTGTTGTTTCTACTCCCATCATGGATGAGGCCCGGCAATGTGACCGGATTGCTTTCATCAATCATGGACAGATTCATGGCATTGATACCCCGGAACGTATTCTTCATCAATTTGCGTCTATTCTTTGCCCTCCTTCTTTGGAGCGGGAGGAAGTGAAGCATGAAGTAGCTCCGGTCATTGAAGTGGAACAGTTGACAAAGTGTTTTGGAGATTTTACTGCAGTAGATCATATCTCCTTTCAGGTGAACCGAGGCGAGATATTTGGCTTTCTGGGTGCTAATGGAGCAGGAAAGACGACAGCTATGCGTATGCTTTGCGGATTAAGTAAACCGACATCAGGCATCGGAAAGGTGGCAGGATATGATATTTACCGGGAGGCCGAACAAGTTAAGAAACATATCGGATATATGAGCCAAAAGTTTTCGCTATATGAAGACCTGAAAGTGTGGGAGAATATCCGTCTGTTTGCCGGAATTTATGGCATGAAGGAACAAGACATAGAACGGAAGACGGAAGAATTGTTGGATCGTTTGGAGCTTACTGCCGAACGGGATACTCTGGTGAAGAGCCTTCCGGTGGGATGGAAACAGAAATTGGCTTTTTCAGTATCAATATTCCATGAACCGAGAATCGTTTTTCTGGATGAGCCGACCGGTGGAGTAGATCCTGCTACGAGAAGACAGTTCTGGGAATTGATCTATCAGGCAGCCGATCAGGGTGTTACCGTGTTTGTCACTACCCATTATATGGATGAAGCAGAATATTGCAACCGGATATCTATCATGGTGGACGGTCAGATAAAAGCACTTGATACACCTGCCCGTCTGAAACAACAATTCAGTGCGGAAACGATGGATGACGTTTTTCAGAAATTAGCCCGCGGTGCGGTGCGCAAAGCAGATTGATTATGAGACAGTTTATAGCTTTTATAAAGAAAGAGTTTTATCATATTTTCCGTGACCGGCGAACCATGCTGATTTTGTTGGGGATGCCTGTCGTGCAAATTATTCTATTCGGTTTTGCTATCAGCACGGAAGTGAAGAATGTTCGGTTGGCGGTGCTCGATCCTTCTAATGATGTGGTAACGCGAAAAATAATTGATCGTTTGGATGCCAGTGAGTATTTCACCGTTACTGCACGTTTTCATTCGCCCCAGGAAATGGAAGCTGCTTTCCTAAAGAATGAAGTTGATATGGCGATTGTCTTTAGCGAACGGTTTGCGGATGATCTCTATACGGGTGATGCTCGTGTACAGCTGATAGTAGATGCAACAGATCCCAATATGTCGACTTCGCAAGTTAATTATGCGACAGGAATCGTTTCTATGGTAGGCCAGGAGATGATTCCCCCGAATATGTCGGCTGCCCGCCTGACTCCTGATATCAAATTGCTCTACAACCCGCAGATGAAGAGTGCTTATAACTTTGTTCCGGGAGTGATGGGCTTGATCCTGATGCTGATTTGCGCCATGATGACCTCGATTTCCATTGTTCGTGAGAAAGAAACAGGCACGATGGAAGTATTATTGGTTTCACCTGTGAAGCCGCTATTTATTATTTTGGCAAAGGCTGTACCTTATTTTGTGCTGTCGTTCGTCAATCTGATAACGATCCTTTTGCTTTCGGTCTTTGTGTTGGATGTTCCGGTGGTAGGAAGTTTGTTCTGGTTAATCACGGTATCTTTGCTGTTTATCTTCGTATCATTGGCATTGGGCTTATTGATTTCATCAGTCACACGTACACAGGTTGCGGCCATGCTGGTTTCCGGATTGATGCTGATGATGCCCACAATGCTTTTATCGGGCATGATTTTCCCTATAGAGAGTATGCCGGTGATACTTCAATGGATCTCGGATATACTTCCGGCACGTTGGTATATACAGGCTGTGCGTAAACTGATGATTGAAGGAGTACCAGTTGCATTGGTGTATAAAGAGATTGGTATCTTGTTATTGATGGCGACGGTACTTATTACGATCAGTATCAAGAAATTTAAGTATAGATTGGAATAATATGTCGATATGCCAATTGGCTGTATGAATACTATACAGTGTGCTAATGGGCAGATTGATAAATGGAAGAATTATTTATGATAAAGTTCCTGATAGAAAAAGAGTTTAAACAATTGCTTCGCAATTCGTTTCTTCCGAAATTGATTCTTGTATTTCCATGCATGATTATGCTGTTGATGCCTTGGGCGGTAAACCTGGAAATCAAGAATATACAGCTGAATATTGTGGATAATGACCATTCGGCTATTTCACAACGTTTAGTCAATAAGATTGCCGCCTCTACCTATTTCCGTCTGGTGGAAGTGCCGGCTTCGTATGAAGAAGGCCTACGGAATATTGAAATTGGAACGGCGGATATTGTGATGGAAATTCCGCGGCATCTGGAACGGGATTGGATGAATGGAGAAGATACCCACATACTAATAGCAGCCAATGCTGTGAATGGGACAAAAGGAGGGCTGGGGAGTTCTTATCTATCTTCTATTATTAATGATTATGCAGCCGAGCTGCGTTCGGAATATCCTGCAACTGCTACAGTCTCCGGTGCTTTCCCTTCGATAGGTATTGATACACAGGGGTTGTTTAATCCGAATCTGAACTATAAACTCTATATGATTCCGGCATTGATGGTCATGTTATTAACTTTGATTTGTGGTTTCTTGCCTGCATTGAATATAGTTAGCGAGAAGGAAGTAGGAACGATTGAGCAAATCAATGTGACGCCGGTTCCGAAGTTTATCTTTATTTTGGCAAAGCTCTTGCCTTACTGGTTGATTGGTTTTGTGGTGCTGACTGTATGTTTCATATTAGCTTGGTTAATTTATGGCATAGTGCCGGTCGGTCATTTTCTATTGATTTACTTTTTCGCAGTTCTTTTCGTTCTGGTAATGTCCGGTTTCGGACTTGTTATTTCCAACTACTCGGCAACGATGCAACAGTCTATGTTTGTTATGTGGTTCTGTTTGTTGGTTGTAATTTTGATGAGTGGTTTGTTTACTCCCATTAGCAGTATGCCGGAATGGGCTCAACTAATTACCAGGCTCAATCCTTTGAGGTATTTTATGGAAGTGATGCGAATGGTGTATTTAAAGGGGAGTGGTTTCTTTGATTTACTGCCACAGTTTGGAGTATTGTTGTTTTTTGCAGTAGTGTTTAATAGTTGGGCAGTGATTAGTTATCGGAAGAATAACTAAGGATAATAATATAAAAACAGCTCGTTTCCTTTTCAGGGAAAGAGCTGTTTGATTACTTCTTATCACCGTTTCCGGTGAACAGCAAGTGGTTACCGTATTACTTTATTTCGATTTGCCGATTGGGCTTCTTCACTTCTTCTTCAGAGAGTTTCGGAAGTTCGATGTTTAAAACACCATGTTCTACGGATGCAGCAATTTTTTCTTTGTCCACATTGTCCGGTAGAATCATTGTTTGCTGGAACTTAGAGTATGAGAATTCGCGACGCAGATAGCGACCGTCTTTCTTTTCCTCCTTGTTTTCAGTCTTCTTCTCCATGCTGATAACGAGGTTGTTGTCTTCATCAATGCGAACATTGAAATCATCCTTCGTCATACCAGGAGCAGCCAATTCCACTTTGTACTCTTTTTCTGTTTCCAAAACATTAATTGCAGGTGCAGTAGCATTTGCTTTTACCATCCAATCGTTATCAAAGAAATCATTAAAGATACTTGGTAACCAACTTTGAGTTCTTCTAACAGGCATCATAATTTTAGTCTCCTATCTTTAAGTTAAACATTCAATTAATAAATTTAGAACTTCGGCATTTTCACTTCCGATGGTATCGGTTATCCCGCCTTCCATCGTCCGCTCTCGAACCGTTGTTCGCTTCTATAAATGCAAACCTTATGCCAAGAGATTTTAGAGACTAAAATTGTCTATTTGTCATTTTTATAATGTCATTTTTGCAATATAAATGACAAAATGTATCCTGTTTTTATTTATTTTATATAAGATAGATATTAATTTGATAACCTGTTTACTTCTTCTCGATCAGTTTGAACCTTATTCTTAGTGTTTGCCTTTCTTCGTCATAATCATAACTAATGATTTTGAAGGTACCCACTTCAGAAGTATGGGATACATGCAATCCGATGCAGGCGCAGGCATCATAATTTCCAATGCGGACAATGCGAAGAGTTTCGCTTGCATCGGCAGGTAGCTTACTTAAATCTACAATATCTTTGGCCTGTTCATGAGTCATAAACTCAACAGTCACAGGTAGGTTCTGACTGATTACCTCGTTCACTCTATCTTCAATAGACTGGATTTGTTCCGCTGTCGGACATGACGAAAGTATATAGTCACATTTGCTTTTTTTTCTTTCGATGTGGGCATTGCGAGAACGTGGGCAGCCAAAGGTTTTCACCATGGTTGCATTGAGTAAATGCTCTGCTGTATGCATAGGAGGGTATTCCTGCTTGTTGTGATCGTTGAGTTGAATTTGTTGTTCCATAAATTATTTCAATAACTTTTTATTTTTAATATCTTCTAATATGTTCATTTGTTGAATTGCTATTTGATTTAATTTGATGAGTCTATCCTTTTGTGCCAAACCTTCGTTTATGAAAACTGCATTTTAGTTTTCCATATTTGATAAGCAGATAAGTTCGTTGATTGAGGCATAATCGCGGATATTTCCTTTTAAATCAGGGTGTGTATCCCGCCATTCTAAGGCTGTCATTCCAAACATGGCTACATTAAGGACATCAGCTTCGCTGGCATAAATCATAGATGTTTGCTGTGAAGTGATTTCTTGAGGGATAAGATGTTGTTTGATTGCATCAGTATGAATATGGTAATTAATTTTAGATAATTCTCGCTTTGCCGACCAACCAAGTTGAGCTTGCTCTTGCTCTTTGAGACGTTGGAATTCTTTTACTATGTATAATTCAAATTCAACGGAAATCCAACTTGCAAATTTGAATGCAATGTCTTTGTGAGCAAAAGTGCCCCCATATCGTCCTGATTTGGATATAATTCCAATAGCACAGGTGGTTTCTATCCATTTTTGAGGGGAAAGAGTAAACGCATTTAGTCCTGCTTCTTTTTTAAACCCCTCGAATTCGAGGGGTTTAAAATGGGGGTTGTACAATATCTCCCATAATCCTAAATATTCAATGGTCATTCTATTACGTAGCCAGTTGGCAATAACAGCATTGGCATCTGTCGTCTTGTATTTAGCTATGTCGGTTAAGGAAATGTAATCTGTATCGTTGATTTTTAGGATAGTAACATCTGTTTTCTGAACTGTAATCTTTGCCATATTCTGATTTTTCAGTAAAGGTAGAGCTATATTTGGGAATAAAGAAACGTATATCACTTTTTATTCAGAATATGTTAAACTCACTTCCATGCATCGGAGGTATCTCGCTTATTCAATTATTATTTTCTCTCCCAAGAAATGAGGTTGTTTATCTATACCTAAATCTATAAACATTTTGACTCTTGCAAGTAATTCCCGGATGTTAGTTTTCAGTCCGGCATAAGCATTTACATTTGGGGCGTTGTACCCGATGGCGTCTATTCCATTTTTCTCTGCAAGATAGATCGCTCGTTCGTTATGGAAACGTTGGGAGATGATGGTCAGACGATTTTGTCCAAACACTTCTTTGGCACGTACAACAGAGTCGAGAGTCCGGAATCCGGCATAATCTAAATAAATGGATTTTTCAGGAATACCTTTTTGCATGAGTGCTTTCTTCATTTCTTCCGGTTCATTGTAATCCTCTTTACGGTTATCGCCGCTGATGAGGATATATTTAATTTTTCCGGCTTTATATAACTCCACTGTTGCAAGAATCCGATAATCGAAGTATAAATTGTTATTTCCACTTTTCAACTTGGGAGAAGTTCCGAGAAGTAATCCTACATTGTTGGAAGGGATGGTATTTACTTCCGTATATAGTTTGGAGACTGTGTGTTTCTTGATCGTCCTGTTACATACAACTATGCTGATTACACACAGGATAGCAATTATTAGAGTGGTATAAAGCAGTTTGCGTTTCATGTTTCGGATAATAATTGTGACTTCACAAAAATACCATTCTTTTTTAGGAAATCAAGCATATAGACATAAAAAAAGGAGCAACGCCTTGCTCCAACCTTTGTTAACCTTAAATCTAATACTATGAAAAACACAGTGCAAAGATACGGACTGTTATGGAATTAGCAAATAATCCAAGAAAAAACGCATGTTATATAACATAGATTAAGAAAAAACACCTTCGCCTTAACGGTTATTCGATGTTTTGGGCGATAGACAAATGTGGATGCTTCCATTCTTCTTTCTTCATCAACTTTTTTAATTTATGCGAATCAACAGTTGAATTAGAGTAAAACTGCACAGATTTGAACCGATAAGAACTATAACTCTCTGCCACATTTTTGCCTTTTATTTAAGTATTATACGGGGAAAAACAAAAATGTGGCAGAGCTTATAATCAATGACTTGTCTCTAAAAACATGCATAAATAAGAGAAGTTTACAGAAAATGTATATAGAGTTTTTGCTTTTCGGGAAAGAAAAACTGCATTTTCTTTTCAATCATTTGAAATTCACTACTTTGAATATCCTTTTCAGCCTTTTCGGCACGTTTCAGCTTCGGTGTATCCGTTTCTTTGTTGCCGGTAAAGGTATTCCAAAGCGAGTTGTTTTATAAGGTATACTCATTACAGTCTCTTTTAGATGATTGATGTTTGTTTGCAGTTGAGTAACTGCTAGAATAGACAAGTGCAACTTTATTATTACATAAGTGTAGTTGGCTGGTTGTCCAACTACAACAGGTTAGCTCATGCGGATGAATCAGCTAAAGGATAAGGGAGAATTAGTAATAGATGCAGTAGAACAGATTACATCTTCTGCATAAATAATCGTGTTAGTGCAAACAGTATAGAAAATGTGTGGTCGCATTTCATGAGAATAATATTGGGGATATAATATAGCTCAACTGTTTCCAGAGACTGTTCCACTATGCGTTCGGCAAAAAGACGTCTTTTTATCCCCAGAATAGAGGCTCTAAACCCATGCGGCAGAGCCTCCGTTTGCTACATTCAGAGGCTTCGTTTCAGGCAAATGAAGCCTCTAATTTTTGCTTCCCCAAAGAAAGGTTATTAATACTATTTAGAGCCGCAACCGCCATTCGCACAATTTGTCGAGAAAATAGGTACGGCTCTCGCCCTTGCGGTGTTTGATGTCGGTATAAGCGTCGTAAAGACTTCGCGCATCGAGACGAATATTGAATGCGTTTTTGCACACAAAGCGCTCTTATACAGGTAAATAATAATATCTTATTGGATAGCTTTGTCTTTTATGATCGTCAAAGCCTTCAATGCGGCAGGAAAGCCGATGTAAGGCATACACTGAATAACGGCTGCCGTAATTTTTTCCGGGCTGTTACCAGCCTTCAAATTAGCGAGCAGATGAGAATGGAGCTGCGGTTCTGCTCCGATAACAGTCAGCACGCAATAGGTCAACAGTTCGCGGGTCGGTGTGTCGAGACCGCTGCGAGTCTGGAAGTCGCCGAAATGTACCTCCGTAAGAAAACGTGCGACTTTTTCACCCATACCTTTCGGTACATCTTTCAATGCCTCTTTCGTCCGGTCGCCATAAAGCGAGTATTGGATTTCACGTCCTTTCTCGTAACGGTTTTCTTCGGTTACGGTAGCTTGTGATTCCAATGGCACTTTGATGCCCCGTTCCTTAAAAGCCTCGTTCACGGCTCCCAACGCATTCAGCACTTTCGGGAATCCGATAATCGGAGAACACTGGTAAATCGCTTCGCGCAATTCAATCGGCGTTACACCGACATTGAGTGCCGCCCCTGCATGGCCCTTCAGTTGGGGCAACTGCTGCATGGTGGCAAGACACACGCAGGTAATCATTTCACGGGTTTTGATATCCAGATCTCCCGTGCGGAACACTTCGCCGAAAATATATTTCTGGAGTATGTCCATGATTTCCGGGTCGGTTCCTTCTCCATTGAGGGCTTCGCCGCCAAACAAGGCGGTATAATTCTTTTTGCATAGTTCTATTCTATCCATATCATCCATTTTTTCGGTTGTTTGGGCTTTTGCCGAGAACGAAACGACGATCAGCAATAAGCCGAGAAATACTTTCTTCATTGTTTTCAAATATTATTTGTTGAATAAATTACGGGCATTTTCCGAGAAGAACTGTTCCGAATAGGGCGATAGTTCCTTGTCCGCAGTAAATTGTTCATGCATTCGTTGCAGGTTTCCAAGTAATACACCGTCCGGCATATAAGGATAATCCGAGCCGTAGAGAATATGCTCCGGTGTAGTGATTGTCAGCATCATTTTCACGATTTCGGGACTTGCTCCTCCGGCAAGGTCATAGTGCAGACGGGATAGATTGCTGTCCCAGTCAATCGAACCCATAAATCCCTTTGCCTGCATAGCCGGATGGATAGCCTTCATGCGGGGGATAGCCATCGGCAAAAACGATCCGCAATGAGGAACAATCATCTTGATGTTCGGATAGCGCACCAATACATTGCGGGAAATCATATTGACAACGGCACGGGTCGTTTCAGCCGGATATTCATAGACTGCAAGCGGGGCGGTGGCTATAATGCCGTCATTGACCGGCGTGGGCTTGTGCGGGTGAATGATTACGACAACATTCCTGCGGTTCAAGACCTCCATCAACGGGTCGAGCGCTTCATCCCCGATATATTGCCCCCGGCTGTTCGAGGCCAGCTTGATGCCATCTGCCCCAAGTGTATCGAGTGCATAAATCGCCTCTTCGATAGCCGCGTCCACATCGGGCAATGGCAATGCCGCGCAAAATTTGAATTTCCCCGGATAGGTTTCTTTCAGTCGGGCACAATATTCATTGTACTCCCGAATAATCCGTCGGCTCTCCTGCGTATCTCCGAACCACGGTTGCGGAGCGGGCATCGTCAAGACGGAATATTCGATTCCCGCTTTGCGCATGAAAGCGATATGCGATTCCACATCCCACGCAGGAAGCGGAAAGGTCTCTTCCATTGTGGCATCGTGTTTTTCCAACACTGCCATATAGCCGGGCAATATGTTATGGCAATGCACATCGATACTCTGTTGTGCCCCAGCCTGACCCATAAAGAGTATGGACATGGCGATATACAGAATAAATCCCTTTCCCATCCCCGTTACTTTTCGTCGTTTATATTTGCGAGCCACTCTGCATGTGTCGCTGCTGCCAGTTCCCCGGCAGCCTTTCTCGTCGTACCGCTACAAGAGAAATAGGCGACCAAAATTTTTCGACTATCCATATCCTTTTTCATGTGAGCGTGTCAAATCATCGGCATTTCCCACGAGCCTCTCGTATCGACACCGGTATTTTCGGCTGCATTTTCCAAACTTTGTATTTCGTCGGCAGTCAAGGAAACTTTTGTCGCTTGCAAGGCATCCTGCACTTGCGAGGGTTTCGTTACACCGATAATCGGTGTCGTGTCTTTCGCTATCGCCCATGCCAGAGCGACTTGTGCCGGCGTGATACCGTACTTATCGCCGACAGTACGCATCACGGCAACGAGTTTCTCGATTTGCGGCAACAACGGATTGTAGGTTTCTCCACGCTGGCTATCGGCGGGCAGCGGGTGCGTGGTATCGTATTTCCCGCTCAACGCTCCTTGCTCCAACACCATGTAGGCCCAGAAGTCTATATTGTGTTCTTTGCAATAGTCCAGAATACCAGCCTTTTCCGACGAGCGGTAGAGCAGGCTGTAATGGTTCTGCACGGCAGAGATATGCACCCCTTCTTTCGAGAGAATTTCCTCTGCTCGCTTGATTTGCACGAGGTTATGATTGGAGACACCAATCCGTTTTACCTTGCCGCTTTTTACCAACGGGATAAGATAAGGCGTCCATTTCTCCACGTCAGCCGGGTTGTGTATCCAATAGATGTCGATGTAATCGGTGGCGAAGCGTCCGAGGCTTCCTGCCAGCATATCGGCTACTGGATTTTCCGAATCGTCCGCGATCTGCGGTGTGAACTTGGTCGAGATAAGTACATCCTCCCGCTTGCAGTTCCTCGTAAATGTCGAAAGCAGTGTTTCCGAAGCTCCCATGCCGTACACCACGGCGGAATCCCATAAATTAAGCCCGTTTGCCATCGCCTCGTCGAATACGGGTTTCAGTTCTTCCACTCCGAGATTGTTCCCGAATACTTGGTCGCCTCCTGCGAATCCTGCGCCCCACGCCCATGTTCCTAATGCTATTGACGGTTGATTTTTCATTTTATATTTCTCCTTTGATTTTAATTGTTATTTTGGTTGATTTAACGTATGAAGTTTGTCATCGTATGCTGCTCGTGGGCAGGAAACTCGATTCCATGTTCACGACCCAGCGCGATACATTTCAGCAGCCATGCCATGTTCCGCGCAAGGGTGCGCATGGTTTGCAGCCCCTCCGTATCCCGGTGAATCTCCTCCGGTGTATTCCCGTGTACTACATTCCAATGCTGCGACGGTACGATGGGCATATTGCAGTCCGTCATGTATTTGTTCATCTGGTCGAGTGCCGCGGTCGCACCGCTGCGGCGACAGGTAGCTATCGCTGCGGCAGGTTTGCCGGCAAAGTGGTCGCCGTTGAACTCGTTGATGAAAAAGGCCCGATCCAGAAACGAAGTCATCGCACCGCTCGCCGCCGCATAATGGACGGGAGTACCGAACACGAACCCGTCATAGTCGTCTATCATTTTCACGAACTCATTGACCTTGTCATTTCGGAAACAACTCCGTTTTCCCACACACGCCCCGCATCCGATACATCCGGCTACGGGCTGGTTGCCGACCCAGAATGGGGTGGAATCTATGCCTTCACTCTTCAGCGTATCAGCAATTTCCGATAAGGCGGTAGATACACACCCGTCCTTGTGCGGGCTGCCGTTTACCAATAATACTTTAAGCGTATCCATCACTCCTCCCTGCTATTTGTTTCTGTCAGGCAAAAGAACACCTCCGACGCCTACATTCTCCGGTTCGTTCTCTTTGATGAATACAAAGATGGCCTGCTGGGGCAGTCCGGTAATACGGGAAGTCGATTCCGTAACTTCTTTCACTAATTGAGCTTTCTTTTTCTTGCTCATTTTTACCAATTCCATTGTTATCGACGGCATGATTTTTCTGATTTTATTTGTTCGACTTAATTTTTACTTGTCTGTAATCGTTACTTGTTTAACTTGTTCCTCACGGTATTTCTTACCGGGCAGGGTACATTTACCAATCATTTCGCCTGTTTTCAGGTAAGAATAGGTAGGCATCTCGAAGAGAACGGGTTTCAGTTTGTTGTAGTCCACCTTATTGTTCTCGTTGAGCATGGCCTCCTCCACATACGTGTTGGAGATTTTGCAAATGAAGTTGTCGAACGTCTCCGTTTCGTAATTGTCCACGACTTTGCACTCCATTGCCAGCGGACTGTCCTCAATCACGGGAGCACCCGCCTCGCCGGAATGCCACGCGAAAACCTGCGATTTATCGACCTTTGCTCCGCTTGTGATTCCTACATAATCCGCACGAGGGAGCAAAGCCTCGTCCACGACATTCACCGAAAGACGTCCGGTCGTTTTCACTCCTTGATTGGTATGATGCGCCTTGTGCAAACTTACCATGATGCGGTCATGACCGATAATTCCGACATGGCCGGCCAGCAGCCATGCGGGTTTATTTTCTATCATCGTCCCCACAACGACTGCCGGTGTGGGATAAAGGGCCAATACCGACCCGACATTCTTTTTCATATTTCTGTTTTTGAATACATTGCAAAGATACCGCACGTTTTGGAGAATGGCTGTATATATATTACGGATATTTGTAACCGTATTCCGGTTTTCACATCGGAAGGTGTCGTAGATTCATACGGAATCCTTATTTTTGCACAAAACAAAATGATAATTGCTATGGAAGAAGTAATAAAGGTCGATACTATCGATCAATATAATAAGTTATTCGGGTTGGAGACCTTGCACCCTTTGGTTGCCGTTGTCGATTTATCGAAAGCTCCGGTATGGCCGGAACATTTCCGGTTCAATTATGGTGTTTATTGTATTTATCTGAAAGATGCAAAGTGCGGGACGATTCGTTATGGACGCCAGACTTACGACTATCAGGAGGGAAGTGTTATCGCTTTTGCTCCCGGACAAATAGCCAATGTCGATATGGAACGGGGTATGAAACCTTCGGGATTGGGATTGCTTTTTCATCCCGATCTGATTAGGGGAACGGTTTTAGGACGCGACATCAAACAATATTCGTTTTTTTCCTACGACTCGAACGAAGCACTCCATCTTTCCGAGCGGGAACGCACTATTTTCACGGACTGCCTCGATAAAATTGGTCTTGAGTTGGAACACTCCATCGACAAGCACTCCAAACGTTTGATTGCAACCAATATTGAATTGCTGCTTGATTATTGTATGCGATTCTATGACCGGCAGTTCGAGACCCGTTCAACGGTAAACCACGATATACTGGTACGGTTTGAGCGTCTGATGGACGAATATTTCAAAGATGAACGCTTGCGGCAAAACGGATTGCCGTCAGTCAAATATTTTGCGGACAAGGTTTGTCTGTCGCCCAATTATTTCGGGGATTTGGTAAAAAAAGAATCAGGTAAGACAGCGCAGGAGTATATTCAGGATAAAATCATAGATGTCGCCAAAGAGCAGATCTTAGGAACAAACAAAACGATCAGCGAAATTGCGTTCAACATAGGATTTCAATACTCCCAGCACTTCAATCGCGTATTCAAGCGGAGCGTGGGATACACCCCGGCAGAATATCGAAAGATGCAGGCATAATCATGGGAATGACTTTGGATATGGTTAGTATGGAAACGATTGATTTATTCATTAGTCATTTATTATTTCCAATAATGATTTTCTCTCCCAAGAAATGAGGTTGCTACTTCCGTATATAGTTATTCGGTATTTTGAATACCTATGTATAGAATTTTTTTATCTTTGCACGAAATATAATATTACTAATACTTAATAAACATGGATAAAAGAAGATGGGGCCAATGGATATTATTGGCTGTTGTTTGCTTGAGTTTCTCGATAGGAGAAAGCTATGCACAGAAAAATGATTTTGCTAATCTACGTCGTTATTCAAAAGAAAATGCTGCACTTCCACAAGCGACAAAGAAAGACAAACGGGTTATTTTTATGGGAAATTCCATTACGGAAGGATGGGTAAGGACTCATCCGGATTTTTTCAAATCAAATGGTTACATTGGCCGTGGAATCAGTGGGCAGACTTCCTATCAATTCTTGTTACGTTTTCGGGAAGATGTGATTAATCTTTCTCCTGCTTTAGTGGTGATTAATGCCGGAACAAATGATGTCGCTGAAAATACACAAGCTTATAATGAAGATTATACATTCGGAAACATCGTTTCTATGGCGGAACTGGCAAAAGCAAATAAAATAAAAGTAATTTTGACTTCCGTGTTGCCTGCTGCTGCATTTAAGTGGAGAATGGAAATAAAAGATGTTCCGCAGAAAATTAAATCTTTAAATGACCGGATAGAGGCTTATGCAAAAGCAAATAAAATTCCGTTTGTCAATTATTACAAGGCAATGGTGGTTGACGAAAACCAGGCCTTGAATCCTCAATATACTAAAGATGGAGTTCATCCGACGAGCGAGGGATATGATATTATGGAACCGTTGATTAAAAATGCCATAGAGAAGGCTCTTTGATTTATCATCGCTTGAAGTAGGAATAATCCAACTATAAGAAATGGGAGGATTGCATGAATAGATTCAGTCGTAATGAACGATCAGTCTATATCTGCAATCCTCCTTAATTTATGCTTTAGAGAGTGGTACATTATGTCTTTTCAATTTTATATTTTTCATTGAAGGTGACGTATAGACATAAAAAAAGGAGCAACGCCTTGCTCCAACCTTTGTTAACCTTAAATCTAATACTATGAAAAACACAGTGCAAAGATACGGGATTCCGGTAACTTTGCAAATTATCAGCCCTTAATTGGTGTTTTTATAACACTAATTAATAGACCAAATACGAAGTTACAGGTTTGTTAAGAGTTTCAACCCTTAGCAATCAGGCTGTAATAGGTGAACAATGGGGAAATTTTATCCCCATTTCTCTTTCATCAAGTCCTCCAGTTTCAATAATTCGTCACGATATTGTGCGGCTTCGATAAATTCGAGTTTCTTGGCTACTTCCTGCATCAGTTTGTGGGTACGCTCGATACTCTTTTCCATTTGCGCTTTACTCATATACTGCACTATCGGATCTGCTGCGATATTCGGAGTAGAAGGTTCTACATAAGCATGTCTTTCTTTCAACAGTTCATCGGCTTCTTTTGCATTGCCGAATACAGACAAGTTTCTGGCCTTTTTAATCTGTTGCGGGGTAATTCCGTTTGCCTCATTATATGCCAACTGTTTTTCGCGACGACGGTTCGTTTCATCAATCGTCAGTTTCATACTATCCGTCATCTTATCAGCATACATGATTACCTTACCGTTCACATTACGCGCGGCACGTCCCGCAGTTTGTGTCAACGAACGGTGGGAGCGGAGGAACCCTTCTTTGTCTGCATCGAGAATAGCGACGAGAGACACTTCCGGAAGGTCGAGACCCTCACGAAGCAGGTTCACCCCGATAAGTACGTCATAAACTCCTTGCCGGAGATCATCCATAATCTTCACACGTTCCAGTGTGTCGACATCACTATGGATATAGGTACATCTCACATTATTATTAAGAAGATATTCTGCCAGTTCTTCTGCCATTCGTTTGGTTAGTGTAGTGACGAGTACGCGTTCTTCCTTTTCAATACGGAGCTGGATTTCTTCCATTAAATCGTCAATCTGATTGAGACTCGGACGCACTTCGATGATAGGATCAAGCAGACCGGTAGGACGAATCACCTGTTCCACGACGATTCCTTCCGACTGAATCAATTCATAATCCGCCGGTGTAGCACTGACGTAGATTACTTGTTTTGCCATCTCCTGAAACTCTTCAAATTTCAACGGGCGGTTGTCCATAGCGGCAGGCAATCGGAAACCATATTCCACAAGATTGATTTTTCGCGCACGGTCTCCTCCGTACATTGCACGGATTTGGGGTACGCTTACGTGGCTTTCGTCGATAACGATCAGGAAATCATCCGGAAAGAAATCGAGCAAACAATAGGGGCGGGTACCGGCAGCACGGCCGTCGAAATAACGGGAATAATTCTCAATTCCGGAACAATGTCCCAATTCCCGAATCATTTCCATATCGTAAGTTACTCGCTCATACAATCGTTTGGCCTCGTATTCCTTGCCGATAGATTCGAAGAAAGCTACTTGCTTGGTCAAATCATCCTCTATTTCATGAATAGCGCGGAGAGTAGCCTCTTTGGTAGTCATGAACAGGTTGGCCGGATAAATCTTATAGGCGTCAAATGGTGCGATAGTGACTCCTGTGATAGGGTCTACCTCTTCGATGCCGTCAATCTCATCCCCCCAGAAGGTGACGCGGAGCAGGTTGTCGGTATAAGCCAGATAAATATCCACCGTGTCGCCCTTGACCCGGAAATTGCCACGGTTCAAGTCGATATCATTGCGGACATACAAACTGTCTACCAAACGACGTAGAAACACATTGCGGTCCATCATCCGTCCCCGTTCTATTTCGATGACATTTTTGTAGAAGTCCGAAGGATTTCCCATACCGTAGATACAAGATACGGAAGAAACCACTACCACGTCTTTTCGCCCGGAGAGTAGGGCGGAAGTGGCAGAGAGCCGGAGCTTGTCGATTTCGTCATTGATGGCGAGATCCTTCTCTATATATGTATCACTGTTCGGCAGATAGGCTTCCGGCTGGTAATAGTCATAGTAAGAAACGTAATATTCTACCGCATTATTGGGGAAAAATCCTTTAAACTCACTGTAGAGCTGGGCAGCCAGTGTTTTGTTATGGCTCAAAATCAAGGTGGGTTTATTGATATTGGCGATCACATTGGCAATGGTAAATGTTTTTCCCGACCCGGTCACTCCCAATAAAGTCTGTGCGGGAACTCCCTGAAGTACCCCTTCAGTAAGTTGTGCTATAGCTTCCGGCTGATCTCCGGTAGGTTTATAAGCTGATGTTAGTTCATAATTCATAGTTAAATCCTAAAAAGTGGAGCAATATTCGGTAAAATAATCGAGATAACAAATCATTTTTCCAAATAAATCCTTTACTTTGCAACATATTAATATCAAAAAACAGATTCATACAACTAGTAATACCAGAAACACATGATTTGGAATGAGAGCATTGAGTGTATGGACCGCGAAAGTCTTCGCAAGATTCAAAGCATACGACTCAAGAAAATTGTAGATTACGTTTATCACAACACGCCTTTCTATCGAAAGAAGATGCAGGAAATGGGGATTACTCCCGATGACATCAATAGTATTGATGATATTGTAAAACTGCCGTTTACCACGAAACATGATTTAAGAGATAATTATCCGTTCGGACTTTGTGCCGTGCCGATGAGCCAAATTGTACGTATTCATGCTTCTTCCGGAACAACCGGAAAACCGACGGTTGTCGGATATACCCGTAAGGACTTGTCTACATGGGCGGAATGTATATCACGTGCTTTTACCGCTTATGGAGCGGGGCGTTCTGATGTTTTTCAGGTATCTTATGGATACGGACTGTTCACGGGCGGATTAGGAGCACATGCAGGAGCCGAAAATATCGGTGCTTCTGTTATTCCGATGTCCAGTGGTAACACGGAAAAGCAGATAACCTTGATGCATGATTTTGGATCGACAGTGCTTTGTTGTACTCCTTCCTATGCGCTTTATCTGGCAGATGCAATCAAAGATTCCGGTTTGCCACGTGAAGAATTCAAACTGAAAGTCGGTGCTTTCGGTGCAGAACCCTGGACGGAAAATATGCGTCATGAGATAGAAGAAAAGCTGGGAATCAAAGCATACGATATTTATGGATTGAGTGAGATTGCCGGACCGGGTGTCGGGTACGAGTGCGAATGTCAGCACGGGACTCACTTGAATGAAGACCATTACTTCCCGGAAATCATCGACCCGAATACATTGCAACCGGTGGAATCCGGTCAAACGGGCGAACTGGTATTTACTCATTTAACCAAAGAGGGTATGCCGTTGCTTCGTTACCGTACGCGTGATTTGACGGCCTTGCATCATGATAAATGTTCCTGTGGGCGTACATTGGTACGTATGGATCGTATTTTGGGACGTAGTGATGATATGTTGATTATCCGCGGTGTGAATGTATTCCCGACGCAGATTGAATCAGTCATTCTTGAAATGGAAGAGTTTGAACCGCATTATTTGTTGATAGTAGGTCGTGAAAACAATACCGATACAATGGAACTCCAGGTTGAAGTACGTCCGGAATTCTATTCGGATGAGATCAACAAAATGCTGGCTTTGAAGAAGAAACTGGGAGGACGTTTGCAAAGCGTACTCGGACTGGGAGTCAACGTGAAACTGGTAGAGCCTCGCAGCATTGAACGCAGCGTAGGTAAAGCGAAACGTGTAATTGATAACAGAAAAATGTAAATAAGTATTAGGTATTAAGTATTAAGTATTGACCATGCGGGTGATCTTGGAACTACGGTAATACTTGTTACCTAATACCTAATGCTTGTTACCTAATACTTAATACTTATTACTTAATACTTTAATAAATATGGTAGCAAAACAACTTTCTATTTTTTTGGAAAATAAGTCAGGCCGTTTGACGGAAGTGACTGAAGTGCTAGCGAAAGAAAATATCAATCTTTCTGCCTTGTGCATTGCCGAAAATGCTGATTTTGGTATTTTGCGTGGAATTGTATCCGATCCGGATAGAGCATACAAAGCTTTAAAAGATAATCATTTTGCAGTGAATGTGACTGATGTAGTAGGTATAAGCTGTCCAAATGTGCCGGGTGCTTTGGCAAAAGTGCTGGGATATTTATCAGAAGAGGGTGTATTTATTGAATATATGTATTCGTTTGCCAATAACCATATTGCAAATGTAGTGATTCGCCCCAGCAATCTGGATAAGTGTATCGAGGTATTGAAAGAAAAGAAAGTCGATTTACTGGCTGCAAGTGACTTGTATAAACTGTAAATATAACAGTGAGCAATAAATAATGAACGGTAAACAGTTGTGTTATCCAATTCAAGGACAACGCAATTGCTTACCGTTTTTACTATAAATATAGTGACGCTATCCGGTGAAGATAGCGACGGTATATGCCAACGATACCGTCACTATCCTGAACACATACCGTCACTATTGCGAGTCGTTTATAATCTGCTGTTTATAGTTTGTCGTTTGCAATTCGACGTCATTTTCTCTCCTTTTGTCGATGTTTAACGCCTTTTATGTATTAAAAAACACAGATTAATTGCTAAATTCCCAGCGAATAAGTAACTTTGCGCATTATTTTTAAATAGGATGAAGAAAAATATCATTATAACTTTGCTTGCAGCGGCTACTCTTACCTCATGTGGAGAGTATAATAAATTGCTGAAAAGCACCGATTACGAATACAAGTACGAAGCCGCCAAAAACTATTTTGCGAAGGGACAGTATAATCGTTCAGCTACGTTGCTGAATGAGTTGATAACCATTCTGAAAGGAACCGATAAGGCGGAAGAATCTTTGTATATGTTGGGAATGAGCTACTATAATCAGAAAGATTATCAGACAGCTGCCCAGACATTTATCACCTATTTCAATACATATCCTCGTGGTACTTTTACTGAACTGGCACGTTTCCATGCAGGTAAGGCTTTATTCCTGGATACTCCGGAACCACGTTTGGATCAGTCAAGCACTTATCAGGCTATCCAGCAATTGCAGATGTTCATGGAATACTTCCCGAACAGCACAAAGAAACAGGAAGCACAGGATATGATTTTTGCTTTACAGGATAAACTGGTTTTGAAAGAGCTTTATTCAGCAAAGCTATATTATAATCTGGGTAATTATTTGGGCAATAACTATGAGTCTTGTGTAATTACAGCTCAAAATGCATTGAAGGATTATCCTTATACTGATTATCGTGAGGAACTTTCCATTTTGGTTCTGCGTGCAAGACACGAAATGGCTATCTATAGCGTTGAAGACAAAAAGATGGATCGTTACCGCGAAACGATTGATGAATATTACGCTTTTAAGAATGAATTTCCTGAAAGTAAATATTTGAAAGAAGCCGAGAAAATATTCAATGAATCACAAAAAGTAATTAAAGACTAAATTTAAATAGATTTATGGACTACAAAAAAACGAATGCTCCTGTTACAACAGTAACCCGTGACATGATGGAACTCTGTGCTGATACAGGTAATGTTTATGAAACTGTTGCCATTATTGGTAAGCGTGCTAATCAGATCAGTGTAGAGATTAAAAACGATCTTTCCAAGAAGTTGGCAGAGTTTGCTTCATATACTGACAACATGGAAGAAGTGTTTGAAAATAGAGAGCAAATCGAAATTTCTCGTTATTATGAGAAATTGCCGAAACCGGACTTGATTGCTACGCAAGAATACATCGAAGGGAAAATATATTATAGAAATCCGGCTAAGGAGAAAGAAAAACTTCAGTAATTTATTTTCTGACGAAGAATTTGATAGTCAAGTAGTAAGTGGGATGATGATCCCTGCTCCTTATTGCTTGGCTATTATTGTTTAACTCAACTACTATTTAGAATACTTATGATTCAACGAATTCAAACTGTTTATTTATTGATTGTTGCAGGATTGCTGATTGCAGCCATGTGTTTGCCGATGGGCTACTTCATTGATACAATGGGGGAACATTCTTTTAAGGCGTTAGGATTGGAAGTAAACGATGCTGTTCAGTCTACATGGGGCTTATTCGGGATTCTGATGGTTAGCACCATCGTGGCTGTGGCTACTATCTTTTTGTATAAGAACCGTATGTTGCAAATTCGCATGACAATTTTCAATAGCTTATTATTGGTAGGTTATTACATTGCTGCCCTTGCGTTTTATTTTGCATTGAAGAATGATGAAAATATGTTCCGTATAGGTTGGGCATTGTGTTTGCCGCTTGTTTCTATCATCCTGAATATACTGGCTATCCGTGCTATCGGACGGGATGAGGTGATGGTGAAGGCTGCGGATAGATTACGATAAAAAAAGGACACTAAAGTCCCCGGAAATAGAAAGAATGTGTGTCAAAACGCAGATTAACGCAAATTATCGCAGAAATAATTTTATAAGTCGTTGATTGATATTTCAATATAATTGAAATAATCTGCGATAATTTGCGTTAATCTGCGTTTTGACACACATTCTTTTTTAGTTCATTATGAATGGGATTCTGTTTATAAATTAAGAGGTTTTAATCTCTTCCTCCTTGAAAAAGGGTTTATTTCTTCAAATCAAATAAATATGTGAGCTTTATGGTAATGGTTCCATGCGCTGCACGGGCGAAATAATCTTTCTTTGTAGTACTGTAAAAATCAGATAAGGCAAAGTAATAACGGCCTTCAACGATGAAGCTACCGGCTTTCTTTGTTCTAAGTTCTACACCACCGCCACCGGCAATACCATAGTCAAATTTATTTTGAATCTTAACTCCGTACAGGGCTTTCTGTGTATTAGATAAGCTATTCATATCAATGCCTTTTATTGTTTCCGATTCACTGATTAGAAAGCTGATTTGAGGACCTGCATGAACAAAGAATTGCAATCCTCTGTCTCGTCCGAAAGCGAGGTGAGCGAGGAAAGGAATATCTATATAGGTCATTTTGCGGGTGTACGTTTTAGTAGGGTCCTTCGAAGTGACTTCATATCCGTTAGCGTCCAGTGATACCGTTTCAAATAATTGATCCCAGCCTCGTTGCGAGACATTCAACTCGACCTGTGCGCCACAAATCATGGCAAAATACTTCTCGGATATATAACGTGCTGTCAAACCTCCGGTGATTCCCATCAGGCTATTTTGCTTGATGGTGGGAGTAAAAGAAGCACTGTTTAAATTGACACCTCCATTGATACCTACCGATAAATTGCTTCGTGCTTCTCCGATTTGAGCGACAGCAGGAAGGGTAAATCCTGTAAGTAGGAGTGTTGCGATCAAAAATGGTTTTATCTTTATCATTTTCGTATTATTCGAAGTCAAGTTTTACTAATTCAAAATTCTTAGTGAAACGTATGAAGAACACCTTTTTATTAATAAATCCTCCCCAGTTGTTTACGCGCTCGAATTTGAATCCCGTCTGGATAGGAGTCAGGTTCATTTTAGGCAGATTGTTTTCCAGTTCCGAGCCATAAAGCGATAATCCTTTCAGGAAGAAGAAACCGGTGTCAAAACCCAGCATTGCATAATTAGGATATTTGCTTGCCAAGTCTTTACTATACCATTTATGGTAAGCATTGGTAAACTGTACAGCTGCCGGGAACAACGTATTCGTATAGAATGAAGAATAGAAATATACATCCAACTCAAAGAAGTTTTCCAGATGATCTCTGGTATAGGTCTGCCATTCCGGATAGCCGAACAGATGGATATTCTCTGCAGGGTTCTCTCTGACTAACAGCGTCAGTTGAGGAAGTATTTTAATCAGTAAGATGTTGTTGCCTGATGTCGGAATAAAGATGTTTTCTTTATCACTGCGGAGTGCTGCTTTCAACGTTTCTTTCGTTGCGCTTTCGCCAACAGTTTTCATAGAGATGCCTTTGCTTTTCAACTCTTGTTTTAAGCCACTGATAAATTCCGCTTTCTCCTTATCAACGCTCGCCGGTTCTATGAAGATAACGTTTGCATTGGGAAATTGACGGGTGAAGTGTTCGTAAACTTCTGAATATAAGTAAGATTGAGGTGTGTTGATCTGATAGACGGAAGGATTATTGAATACCTCTTCTCCCTTTTGAGAGAAAGGAATCACCAGGCGTATGTCGTTCTTCTCTGCGAAGTCGGACAATGGTTTTATTTGATTCTGATGCATCGGACCGAAGATGATATTCATACTTTTCATCTCGTTCTTGGTAAGAATTGTATTTAATGTAGAAACGTCTTTTCCGCAATCATATACATATAGATCAAGAGAAATACCTGTACGTTTCAGACTGTCTACTGCCATCAGGAAACCTTCGTAGTATTCCACCATGCGTTTGTCTTCCTGGAAAGGCAACAATAAAGCAGCTTTAATGGTAGACAGCTTTTGGGGAGTCTCTTTACTTTTACGGAAAAGCTCGCTATTGCTGGGAAGAATAGCATAAGGATCTTCTTTCTGCGTAGGTTGCACGGTTGTTGCTGCCGGGTAAGGGATGCAAAGGAATTGTCCCTTTTTCATGCCTTTTTTCAGTTCCGGGTTAGCTGCAATTAACTCCTGCTCGCTGATTCCATATTCACGGCTCACGCTAAAAATAGTCTCTTTGCGTTTTACCTTATGCATATCCTTGCATTTCGGAACAACAGGACCTTGAATGGTGGTCTGTTCGGTAGGCGTTTGAGTTGCAGTAGCAGTTTGCTCTTCTTTTTTCTGCGGAATCAGGATAACCTGTCCGATACGGAAATTCTCGGCACTCAAACCGGGGTTTGCTTCACAAATATCTTTGGCGGATACATTATACATGGTTGTCAGTTTGTATAGTGTTTCTCCGGCTTGAATCGTATGGAATGTTTCTCCCTTCTGGCTCTCTTTTCCCGTAGGAATTTTGATTGTCTGTCCGGCATAGATCTTTTCGTCACAGCCCGGATTCAGACGTATGATGTCTGATGTAGTGACATTATACATCTTGGAGATGGAGTATAAACTTTGTCCTTTTTCGATGGTATGCAAGAAATATGATTGGTTTTCTTGTGCATAACTGATAGCATATGAAACGCTTATAAAAAGCAAAAATAAGAATATACGGTTTATCGGTTTCATCAAATTATAACTATTGGTTCTTGAAATCAAGGAACAAAGGTACAAATAATGCCCTATATCTTCATAAGATTTGAGTTAAGAAAATAATATTGTGCTTTTTTAGGAGCATATTTCGGGCGGAAACATTAATTTTGCAACATTTATGGAAGGATATGAATATGCAGGAAACAGAATATATTAATGTGTACGGTGCGCGCGTGCACAATTTAAAGGATATTGATGCCGAAATTCCCCGTAACAGTTTGACTGTTATCACCGGATTGAGCGGTAGTGGAAAATCTTCTTTAGCCTTCGATACGATTTTTGCCGAAGGACAGCGTCGTTATATCGAAACTTTTTCAGCGTATGCCCGTAACTTCTTGGGTAATCTGGAACGTCCGGATGTCGATAAGATAACTGGTTTGAGTCCGGTTATCTCCATTGAACAGAAAACAACGAATAAAAATCCCCGTTCTACCGTAGGAACGACTACGGAGATATATGATTATCTCCGTTTGCTGTATGCCCGTGCGGGAGTGGCTTATTCGTATCTGTCGGGTGAGGAGATGGTGAAATATACCGAAGAGCAGATTCTGGACTTGATTCTGAAAGATTATAAAGGAAAGAAAATATATCTGCTGGCTCCGCTAGTTCGTTCACGTAAGGGACATTACAGGGAACTTTTCGAACAAATACGTAAAAAAGGATACCTGTATGTACGGGTGGATGGTGAAGTGCGTGAAATAACGCATGGCATGAAACTCGACCGCTATAAAAATCACGATGTAGAAGTGGTTATTGATAAATTAGTGGTAGCGGAGAAAGATGACCGGCGCTTGAAACAGAGTGTGGCAACTGCTATGCGCCAGGGAGATGGGTTGATGATGATTCTGGATGCCCAGTCTGAAAGTATCCGTCATTATAGTAAACGGCTCATGTGTCCTGTCACCGGATTGTCTTATCGTGAACCGGCTCCGCATAACTTCTCATTCAATTCACCGCAAGGGGCATGTCCGAAGTGTAAGGGATTGGGAGTAGTCAATCAGATTGATGTGGACAAAGTGATTCCCGATCGTGAACTTTCCATTTATGAAGGAGCGATAGCACCTTTGGGAAAATATAAGAATGCGATGATTTTCTGGCAAATCGGTGCTTTGCTTGAAAAGTACGACGCAACACTGAAAACTCCGATAAAGGAGTTGCCGGACGATGCGATTGATGAAGTCTTGTACGGTTCTGATGAACGGATTAAAATCAAGAGTTCGCTGATCGGTACTTCCTCCGATTACTTTGTTACTTACGAAGGAGTGGTGAAGTATATTCAGATGTTGCAGGAAAAGGATGCTTCTGCAACAGCACAGAAATGGGCGGAACAATTTGCCAAAACAACGGTTTGTCCCGAATGTAAAGGGGCTCGTTTGAATAAAGAAGCTTTGCATTTTCGTATCCATGATAAGAATATCAATGAGTTGGCGAATATGGATATCAACGAGTTGTACGACTGGTTGATGAAGGTGGATGAGTTCCTGTCCGATAAGCAGAAGAAAATATCGGTGGAGATTCTGAAAGAGATTCGCACACGTTTGAAGTTCTTGCTGGACGTGGGTCTGGATTATCTGGCATTGAATCGTAGCTCTGTTAGTCTTTCCGGTGGTGAGAGTCAGCGCATCCGCTTGGCTACACAGATTGGTTCGCAATTAGTGAATGTACTTTATATTCTCGACGAGCCGAGTATCGGTCTGCATCAGCGTGATAATCTGCGTCTTATCAACTCGTTGAAAGAACTCCGCGACATGGGGAACTCCGTGATTGTAGTGGAACATGATAAGGATATGATGCTGGCTGCCGACTATGTCATCGATATGGGTCCGAAAGCCGGACGTCTCGGAGGCGAAGTCGTTTTTGCCGGAACCCCGCAGGAAATGCTGAATACAGATACAATGACTTCGCAATATCTGAATGGCAAGATGAAGATAGAAATCCCTGCCAAGCGTAGAAAAGGAAATGGGAAATCTATCTGGCTGAAAGGAGCGAAGGGGAATAACCTGAAGAATGTAGATGTTGAATTTCCGTTAGGTAAACTGATTTGCGTAACTGGTGTATCAGGAAGTGGAAAATCTACCTTGATTAACGAAACTTTGCAACCGATTCTTTCACAGAAGTTCTATCGTTCTTTACAAGATCCTTTGGAATACGATTCGATTGAAGGGTTGGAAAATATAGATAAGGTAGTAGATGTGGATCAATCACCTTTGGGACGTACGCCACGCTCCAATCCTGCGACTTATACCGGTGTGTTTTCTGATATTCGTAACCTGTTTGTAGGTCTGCCGGAAGCTAAGATTCGCGGTTATAAACCGGGACGTTTCTCCTTTAATGTTGCAGGTGGGCGTTGTGAAGCATGTACGGGAAATGGTTATAAGACGATTGAAATGAATTTCCTTCCTGATGTATATGTGCCTTGTGAGGTTTGTCACGGTAAACGTTATAACCGGGAAACACTGGAAGTACGTTTCAAGGGAAAATCAATTGCCGATGTACTTGATATGACGATCAACCGTGCTGTGGAATTCTTTGAAAATGTGCCGCAAATCTTGAATAAGATTAAAGTCTTGCAGGATGTCGGACTCGGATATATAAAGCTGGGGCAATCTTCTACCACTCTTTCCGGTGGAGAAAGCCAGCGTGTGAAACTGGCAACGGAGCTATCGAAAAGAGATACGGGCAAAACTCTTTATATCCTTGACGAACCGACTACCGGACTTCATTTTGAAGATATCCGTGTATTGATGGGAGTATTGAATAAGCTGGTAGATAAAGGTAATACTGTTATCGTCATCGAGCACAATCTGGATGTGATTAAAATGGCGGATTATATTATCGATATGGGCCCTGAAGGTGGTAAGGGCGGGGGAGAACTCCTTAGTTACGGAACACCGGAAGAAGTTGCGAAGAGCCCTAAAGGATATACACCTAAGTTTCTTCGCGAAGAGCTGGGTCTCTAATTTAAATCATAGAGTGCCAACTTATCGGACAATCTTCGATGAGTTGGCACTTATCATATCATATTCTTTATTTATCAGATACAGAACTTATAAATACAACGAAAATGAAAATCAATAAAACAAATGCCGCACGGCTGTTAGATAAGGCTAAGATAGCCTATGAATTAATTCCCTACGAAGTAGATGAAAACGACTTGAGTGCTGTTCATGTGGCAGCAAGTTTAGGAGAGAACATCGAGCAGGTATTTAAAACGCTTGTTCTGCACGGCGATAAAAGCGGATATTTTGTCTGTGTCATTCCGGGAGAACATGAAGTTGATTTGAAACTGGCAGCTAAAGCCTCGGGTAACAAGAAGTGTGAGTTGATTCCCGTAAAAGAACTTCTGCCACTTACCGGATATATCCGGGGAGGTTGTTCGCCGATCGGTATGAAAAAGCATTTTCCTACTTATATTCATGAAACCAGCCAACAATTTCCGTATATTTATGTAAGTGCCGGTGTACGGGGACTTCAGATAAAAATAGCTCCGGAAGATTTGATTCGTGAATCCAGGGCGGAAATTTGTCGTTTATTTGAGGAGTAGTTTAACAAATCATTGTGCAAAAACTCGAGAAAAAGTATATATTTGCAAAATATATGTGGTATCGACCATTAAATCATTAATTTAATAATTTATATTCTATGTTTAACAAACACCCTAAAGGACTGATAGCAGCCGCTTTAGCCAATCTAGGTGAGCGTTTTGGCTTTTATACTATGATGGCTATCCTTGTGCTTTTCTTGCAAGCCAAGTTTGGAATGAATGGAAAAGAAGCAGGATTTATTTACTCAACTTTTTATTTTTCTATTTACATTTTGGCGTTGGTCGGAGGTATTATTGCCGATAAGACGAGGAACTACAAAGGAACTATTTTCACAGGAATTGTGTTAATGGCAGTTGGTTATTTATTATTGGCTATTCCATCTAAGACTCCGGTAGATAACAAGATGCTCTATCTGGTTATTACTTGTGCTAGTTTGTTTGTTATTGCATTTGGAAACGGATTATTTAAAGGAAATTTGCAGGCATTGGTAGGACAGATGTATGACAATCCTCAATATGCCAACATGCGTGACTCCGGTTTCTCTTTATTTTATATGTTTATTAATATCGGTGCTATTTTTGCTCCGTTTGCAGCTGTAGGCGTGCGTAACTGGTGGTTATCTACTTTCGGTTATAATTATGATGCTGATCTTCCTGCTTTGTGTCATGGTCAATTGGCAGGTACTTTGTCGCCTGAAGCTACTGAAACTTATCATACCTTAGTTACCAAAGCTTCTACTGCTCCTGTACAAGACTATACGGCTTTCGCTTCAGATTATTTGAATGTCTTTACTACTGGATTCCATTATGCATTCGGGGTAGCTATTATTGCTATGGCTATTTCTTTAACCATTTATTGGCTGAATAAGAAAAACTTCCCGGATCCCAGCAAAAAGACCGTTGCTTCTTCAGCATCTTCTACAGTTGTAGAAATGAGCGCACAGGAAGTAAAACAACGTATGTATGCTCTGTTTGCTGTATTTGGTGTTGTTATTTTCTTTTGGTTTTCATTCCATCAAAATGGTCTGACTTTGACTTATTTTGCGAAAGAATATACTGATCTGAATCTGTTTGGTATGCCTATTTCAGCAGAGCTCTTCCAATCGTTAAATCCATTTTTTGTAGTGTTCCTGACTCCGGTGATTATGGCTATTTTTGCAAGTCAGCGTAGACGTGGTAAAGAGCCTTCTACTCCTAAAAAGATTGCCATCGGTATGGGAATTGCTGCATTGGCATTTATTGTAATGGCAGTCGGATCTTATTTTGCTAATTTGCCGTTGCATGAGGATATTGTAGCTGTTGGAACTTCACCAGTGAAAGTTACTCCATTTTTATTAATGCTGACCTATCTGATCTTGACAGTAGCTGAACTGTATATCTCTCCATTGGGAATTTCATTTGTATCTAAGGTTGCTCCTCCTAAATATCAAGGTATTATGCAAGGAGGATGGCTGGGAGCAACAGCACTGGGTAATCAGTTGCTAGTGATTGGTGCTATCCTGTACGAATCAATTCCTATTTGGATGACATGGACTGTGTTTGTTGTAGCTTGTACAATTTCAATGTTTACAATGATTTTCATGTTGAAATGGCTGGAACGTGTAGCGAAATAAAATCTTGTCATTAACTAAATAAACAAAATGCCCCGGAACAAGTATCATAAATGTTCCGGGGCATTTTTGTATATCAAATATCCAGTCCCATAATATAATCATTCATATAATACCCGTTACCAATCGGGAAATCACCTTCCCGCAACTTTCTCATTCCCATGTGCTCGTAAAACTGCAAAGCCTTATTATTACGATTTACGTTGAGCTCCATCAAGCAAGGTTCCGGGTGTATTTCTTTGATACACCTGATTGCTTCCTTGAATAAAAAACTGCCGCAATGCGTGCCCTGAAAACGGGGGAGAACATATATCTTCTGAAGATGGAATACATCCTTTTCCTGTTGTTGAATGGAAACGTATCCGCATGGTTCATTCTCCTTATAAGCAATGGAGTACACATGTCCTTCTTCCTCCATTTGTTTGCGCACATTGGAAGGAGCATACATCCAGTCCATCATATAATCCAATTGTTCGGGAGATAAAATTTCCTTGTAGGTGGCGGGGAATACCTCCTTTGCCATCTTATGAATAAGCTCGCAATCGGCTACTGTTGCTTTTCGAATTGTAAACATATCTATTATCTATTCTTGGTTTAATGGGCACAAATATAGCCATTATTTCTTTTTATAATAAGGTGGAGAGTCTCTAATGTTTTAATTATTATTAATTTATAGTACTTTGCAATGCAAGGTACTAAAGTAATGCATATATTTGTGCATCTAAAAGAAGTGAATAATGAAAGTAGACAATGTAAAATCACAGATGAGGAAAGGCATGCTTGAATATTGCATCATGCTTTTGCTACACAAGGAACCCTCTTATGCTTCTGATATCATTCAAAAATTGAAAGAAGCCCAACTGATCGTAGTGGAAGGCACCTTGTATCCATTGCTTACCCGTCTGAAAAATGACGACCTGCTAAGTTATGAATGGGTAGAATCTACCCAAGGACCTCCCCGCAAATACTATAAATTGACCGAACAGGGAGAAGTCTTTTTGGGAGAACTTGAAATTTCCTGGAAAGAACTCAATGAAACAGTGAATCATATTGCCAATAGATAATCCGAAAAAGAAGAAATAAAAATGAAAAAGACATTGACCATAAATTTAGGAGGAATTGTCTATCATATAGATGATGATGCCTACCGATTGTTAGACAATTATCTGTCTAACCTCAAACATTACTTTCGTAAACAGGAGGGTGCGGAAGAGATCGTAAACGATATTGAAATGCGTATTGCCGAACTGTTTGCCGAGAAAGTAAATGAAGGGAAACAGGTCATCACAGTTTCGGATGTAGAAGAAATCATCGCCCGCGTCGGCAAACCGGAAGACTTTGGAATTGCTGATGAGGATATGGACTCACAGAAAAGAACGGAACAAACATCATCCGCTAATCAAGGCAGTACACAAACCTCTGCTCAACGCCGCTGGTTCCGTGATCCGGATAATAAATTGTTGGGAGGTGTAGCGGCAGGATTGGCAGCTTACTTCGGTTGGGACATCACATTGGTACGTATATTGATGATTATCCTGGTATTTGTTCCTTATTGCCCGATGATTATACTTTATATTATTGGATGGCTTGTTATTCCGGAAGCCCGTACTGCCGCAGAAAAATTGAGTATGCGTGGAGAGGCAGTGACCATTGAGAATATTGGTAAAACAGTGACAGACGGTTTCGAACGCGTAGCGGACGGAGTCAATAACTATATGAATTCCGGCAAACCTCGTACCTTTCTTCAAAAGATAGGCGATGTATTTGTTTCCATTGCTGCTGTTCTCTTTAAAATATTTCTGGTAGCTCTTGTCATTCTCTGCTGCCCTGTCTTGTTCGTACTGGCCGTTGTACTGGTAGCACTGGTGTTTGCAGCAATTGCCGTGGCAGTTAGCGGAGGAGCACTGCTTTACGAGATGCTGCCTGCCATCGACTGGATGCCGGTTGCTTCCGTATCTCCAATGATGACACTGCTAGGTACGATTGCGGGAGTTGCCCTCATCGGTATTCCGTTAGGAGCTTTCTTGTATACTATCTTGCGGCAATTATTCCATTGGTCACCGATGGGAACAGGCTTGAAATGGTCGCTATTGATTCTATGGATATTGGGTGCAGTCATCATGATTATTAATCTTTCAGCTCTTGGCTGGCAACTGCCTTTGTATGGCTTGCACTGCTCTTAACGAAGTCTCATTCTATTAAAAAAGGATAATATTTATTCTTTTATAAGTAAATGTACCCCGATAGTGTGTCCGGGGTACATTTTTTGTTTACTCTAATTCATCGTAAATCGAGAAATTTTTAGTAAGTTTGTAAATACGTATTCAGGAAATAAAAATGGGTGAACATATATGTTTTAGGAGAAACGAACGTTTAGCGACAGTCAACCCTTATTGGAGAGGAAATCCGATGGTGCGCGGGCGTTTTTTTAATCGGCAGCATCGCTTCCGTCCGGGGATGGGGAGTGTACTGAAATGGCGTCTTTCGCCCAATCCCCAACGCAAGGAGAAGAAAACGGTGAAATGGGATCCGAAAGTTTGTTATCTCCGTTCATTGGATGCGGTGGTAGGAGATTCCCTGATATGGCTCGGACATAATTCTTTCTTTCTGCAATTAGCAGGTAAACGAATCATGTTCGATCCTGTGTTCGGCAGTATTCCTTTTGTGAAGAGACAGAGCGAGTTTCCCGCTAATCCTGACATATTTACAGGGATTGATTATCTACTTGTCAGCCATGACCATTTCGATCATCTGGACAAGCAGAGTATAGCACGCCTATTGAAGAATAACCCGCAAATGAAACTCTTTTGTGGATTGGGAACCGGTGAACTGATTCAGGGATGGTTTCCTGAAATGAAGGTGATTGAAGCCGGATGGTATCAACAAATGGAAGATGAGGGATTGAAGATTACTTTTCTACCGGCACAACACTGGAGCAAACGTTCCGTACGCGATGGCGGCCAGCGATTGTGGGGAGCCTTCATGCTGCAAGGAGATGGAATCTCCCTTTATTACAGTGGTGACACAGGTTATTCCAGTCACTTTCGTGAGATTCCCGATCTGTTCGGAGCACCGGATTACGCTTTGTTGGGTATCGGGGCATATAAACCTCGCTGGTTTATGCGTCCCAATCATATATCGCCTCACGAGTCTTTGACTGCTGCCGAAGAAATGCATGCAGGACTTACTATCCCCATGCATTATGGCACATTCGATTTGTCTGACGAGCCTTTGCATGATCCCCCGAAAGTCTTTGCAACAGAGGCAAAGAAACGGAAGATCTCTGTGGAAATTCCTTATTTGGGAGAGATTGTGAAATTGAGGAAACAGAAATAAGAATACTTAGATACGAATAAAGAGATGAAGAAATTAGAAGTAAAAGACCTGAAAGAAAACTTTTTCGAAGCAATCGGAAAAGAGTGGATGCTCGTAACGGCGGGAACAAAAGAGAAGTTTAACACCATGACAGCAAGTTGGGGTGGCATTGGCTGGTTGTGGAATAAACCGGTTGCTTTCGTTTTTATCCGTCCCGAACGGTATACATACGAGTTTGTGGAGGAGAACGATCACCTGACACTTTCTTTCTTAGGAGAAGAAAATAAGAAGATTCACGCTGTTTGTGGTTCCAAGTCGGGACGTAATATAGATAAAGTAAAAGAAACCGGATTGAAACCTGTATTTACAGAAAGAGGTAATGTCCTGTTCGAGCAGGCACGTTTGAGCCTGGAATGTAAGAAACTTTATGCTGACGCTATCAAACCGGAATGTTTTCTGGATAAAGAATCAATAGAAAAGTGGTATGGTGGTGCTCATGGAGGTTTCCATAAGATGTATATTGTAGAAATTGAAAATATTTATTCGAGGTAAAAATTAGCGGATTTGGTTGAATGTAATGGAGAAGGCTCTGAACTCAAGTAGATTGAGAACAGAGCCTTCTTTTTACTTTATAGGAATATGCACCGTTTTTATTTGGACGGCGCTTTCTTTACCCATTTATCCAACCATTCAAAGAATGTGCGTTGCCATAACACTCCATTCTGTGGCTTCAATACCCAGTGGTTTTCATCCGGATAAATCAGCAACTCTGCAGGAACACCACGCATCACGGCAGCATCAAAAGCAGCCATTGCCTGATTAGCCAGAATACGGTAGTCTTTTTCTCCATGAATACAGAGAATAGGAGTATCCCATTTCTCTACGAATAGGTGAGGAGAGTTGGCAAACGTACGCTGTGCCACCGGATTCTGTTTTTCCCAGTATGCGCCTCCCATATCCCAGTTGGCAAACCATTTTTCTTCAGTTTCCAGATACTGCATTTCCATGTTGAAGATACCATCATGAGCAATGAACGCTTTGAACCGTTTGTCGTGATGTCCGGCCAACCAATATACGGAGAATCCTCCGAAGCTGGCACCTACGCATCCCAGACGATCTTTGTCCACATACGGCTCTTTTGCCATTTCATCGATCGCAGTGAAGTAATCCTTCATACACTGGCCACCGTAATCACCGCTAATCTGTTCGTTCCATTCCACACCGAATCCCGGCAAACCGCGACGGTTCGGAGCAACGATGATATAATCATTAGCTGCCATAATCTGGAAGTTCCAGCGATAAGACCAGAACTGGCTTACCGGACTTTGCGGACCTCCTTCACAGAACAGCAAAGTCGGATATTTCTTGTTCGGATCAAACTGTGGAGGATAAATCACCCATGTCAACATCTGTTTACCATCTGTTGTTTTCATCCAGCGACCTTCCACTTTACCCATTTCCAACTGGTCATAGATTTGTTTGTTCTCCTGTGTCAGTTGAGTGGTAGAACCATCCAGTGCCACAGAGTAAATCTCATCACCCATACTCATTGAATGACGTTTCGCAATCAGCTTATCTCCGAAAAGAGCTACCCCTTCGTAATCATACATTCCTGAAGTAATAGCCTTTACCGAATCATTTGCCAGGTCAAGCGCATAAATTTGTGATTCTCCATGCCATACACCTGTGAAATAGATCACTTTAGCATCTGCTCCCCAGACAAAAGCATCCACATTCGATTCGAATGTCTTACTCACAAAACGCTTCTCGCCAGTTTCCAGGTTCATGATGAACAGACGGTTCAAATCCGCTTCGTATCCGTCACGTTCCATGCTCTGCCAGGCAATATACTTGCCGTCCGGTGAGTATTGCGGGTTGGTATCATATCCTTTGTTCTCTTCAGTAATATTTTCTGTTTTCTTAGTATTCAAGTCATAGATATAAATATCAGAGTTGGTAGAAATCGCATATTCCAGTCCTGTCTTTTTACGGCAAGTGTAAGCCACTTTGTCCGAAGTCATATTCCAGGCAAGTTGCTCAATGCCACCCCAAGGCTTCATCGGACTTTCATACGGTTCGTCGTTCAGAATATCCACGATATTGGAAATGCCGTTACCATCAAAGTCGGCAACAAAAGGATGCGGAGCGGTCGTCACCCATTCATCCCAATGTTTATACATCAGGTCGGTAACGATGATACCGGTAGCTTTCGGCAGGTCCGGATACTTATCAGCAGTGCTTTCTTTCGTCTTTACTTGTGAAATAAACAGCAGTTTTTTGCCATCCGGTGAGATGGAATATCCTTCAATATCTCCGTCGTAGTTGGTCAGCTGCTTGCGCCCGCTACCATCCGGATTCATTTCATAAAGCTGGCTGCTTCCGTTGTCATTACTTAAGAATGCCAGTTTGGTGCCTCCCTTAATCCAAGTCACCTCATTTTCCTGATACGGGGTATGAGTGATTTGTTGATTTTCGCTTCCATCTGCGTTCATTACGAAAACTTCGCGGTTACTTTTGTTTTCCGGTACGCTGTAATACGCTACCGTATACGCAATTTTCTTTCCGTCGGGCGATACAGCGAATCCGCCGATACGTCCCATAGCCCAAAGTGCTTCGGGAGTCATGCGCTTCCCTTCGATCTTAATATCCGATTTCTCGATAAGCACCTGATCTGTCTTGCCTGCGTCTTTGGTTCCTCCGCAGGCAGCTAACAACATTGCCGCCGACATCATAATTAAATTAGCTTGTCTCATATATTTTATAAAATGTTTATTTTCTTGCGAAGATAGTGAAAAAAGGATTTAAATCTTCTTTTTCTGCCAGTTTCCTTTCTTCATATACCAGTAGCAGAACATCAGGGTGAAAATACCATATACGCATTCCGTTGTCCAGGCAAATGCGACGTCCATCCGCAGGTACATGATGAAATATGCAGAGTATGTGACGTAGATAGCCAATACACAAAGTTCCATAGCCAGTGCAGTCCGCGTATTCCCTGTACCTGATACCGATTGGAAATAAACATTGGCAGGCACCAGTACCAGATAGGCAGAACACAATACCCACAGTGAAGGCACGGATGCTGCTCTCAAATCCGGCATATCTGTATAAATACGTAGGATCAGATCCGGAAATAGACAGAAGAATATCAGAATTGGCAATACAAATATATATCCAATGCGAATGTGCTGCCTGATAGTACCCCGTACACAATCCTGTTCACCTGCACCGATCAGATTGCTGACCAATGAACCACAGGTGGATGCAAATGCCATTGCAATCATAAACGGGATTCCCGACACGTTTCGGATAATGTTCGCGATTGCCAAAGAGCGCTCTCCCAAATGTTCCACAAATAGAAAGAACATAAACCAGGTAGACAAAGAAACGAAGTTCTGAATCATTGTCCACACAGAAACATTCAGTATTCGTTTCAGTGTTTTCCCTTGGAACTTAGGCAGTATATTCAATGCATACTTCCTGCAGTCAATCCGTTTCCAGGTATAGATGATAAAGAAAATCACCGATACCATTTCAGCCAGCGAAGAGCCGATAGCAGCACCGGCAATTCCCAATTGCGGGAGACCGAATTTACCGAAAATCAGGATATAATTGAATACCACATTCGAAAGTACCATCACAATAGAGTTCAAAGTCAGCGTCTTGGTTTGTGTCGTACCTACAAAGAAGGCGCGGAACATGACCATGATAAAAGAGAAGAAGAACCCGTACACACGCCAGTGAATATAACTCTCGGCTGCATCGTAAATGTGAGGAGACGAAATGATATTCTTGAGGATATATGGTGAGAATACGATGGAGAACGTGAATAAAATCACTGCCATGGCAAGCAGGAAATATATGCCCTGATAAAAAATGGGTCCGATTTCCTTGTAGTTTCCTTCTCCATTGCGACGCGCAATTAATATCTGGGCACCGATGCTGAAACCGAATGCCATCATGAAAATGGCAAGGTAATATACACCTGCAATGGCGGAAGCACCTAATTCGATTTCTCCGACACGTCCCAGAAAAGCAGTGTCCGTCATACCAATCATCTGTTCCATAATCAGACTGATTAGGATAGGGTAGGAGATTGTCCAGATTTGTTTATAAGAATATTTAGTTTTCATCTTATTTTATTTTTTAGAGAAAGAAAGCCGGGCAACCAAAATAGGATGTCCGGCTTTCTTAGAATATGATTCAGGAATTACTCCTTATTTTTTATTCTGTCTTTGCTGCTGCAATTGCTCTTGTTGCTTTTGCATCGCCTCCAGGCGAGCAGCAAATCCGGTCTTTTTCATTTGTTTCGGGTCTTTCTTTTTCGCTTCAAGAATAGCCAACAATTTAGTTTCGTCAGTCGTTCTACGAAGCAGAATCATAGTACCCACACTAATCAGCGTTGACACGAAGTAGTAATAGTTCAAACCTGACGGATAATCGTTCAAGACGAACAAGAACATAATCGGCATCAGATACATCATCCATTTCATAGCCGCCATTTGTGGCTGCGCTCCGGTATCCTGCATAGACATTGTGTACTTTGTGTTCAGAATATTGGTTACTGTCATCAGCAAGCAGAACAAGCTAAGATGGTTACCCAGGAACGGAATATGGAATGGGAATGTGATGAACGCATCATAAGTAGAAAGGTCGTCCGCCCACAAGAAACTCTGTTGACGCAGCTCGATAGCACTCGGCACGAACATAAACAAAGCCATCAGGATAGGAAACTGCAATAACATCGGCAGACAGCCGCCCATCGGGCTTACCCCGTACTGGCTGTAAAGGCCCATCACCTCCTGCTGTTTCTTCATTGCATCTTCCTGTTTCGGATATTTCTTGTTGATTTCGTCAATTTTCGGTTTCAATACACGCATCTTGGCAGAAGACATGTACGTTTTCCAGGTAGCCGGATAAACCAGCACTTTCACCATAATGGTCAGAATCAACAGTACGATACCCATGCTCAATCCCCAACCAGACAACCAGTCGAATACGTTGATTGTGATAAACTGGTTAATCCAGCGAATCAGCGGCCAACCCAGGTAAACCAGTCGGTGAAGCTCCCATTTCTCGTCACGTCCTTTATCCAGCGCCTTCAACGTCTTGAAGTGGTTCGGACCGAAGTAGAAGTACATCTCTGTCGGTTCCTTGCCTGACGGATCAAAGAAAGTATTCATTTCAGCAGAATAATCTTTGATATATCCGCTTCCCTGTTGTTCCATTTTTGACTTAACGGAAACCTTGTCGAAATCCTGTTCAGCGATAAATACAGACGAGAAGAACTGATTCTTGAAAGCTACCCAATCAATGCGTCCCGGCAAATCCTGACTGTCATCTTTGGCAGCAGACAAGTTGTCTACATTGTCACCTGTTACTTTATAAGTCAGTTCCGACAGACGATTCTCATAAGTGAATCCTTTTTCCAGTTGGCGGGCACGTTGTGACCAGTCGATGTCCACATACTTAGTACTAGCCAACTTGTCTTCCATGCCTGTCGCTTTGATTTCAAAGTTCATCAGGTAGCTATCCGGTTTCAGCGTATAGATGAAATCGATATAGCTTGCGCTATCCGCAGCCAGACGCATTGTAACACTACTGTCCGTCTTGTTCACAGCTTCAAAGAAATAATCTTTGGTCTGGATGGCTCCTGCCTTGTTGTAAAAGTTGAAGTTCATCGAAGCATCGTCACCGTCGAACAACATGACCGGCGTCTTTTTGTCTTGTGCCATATAATCTTTCAGCATGGCTGAATAGACACGTCCGCCTTTGGTTGTGAAAGTGATTTCCGCTACATTATTCTGGATGCTGATTTTAGAGTCGGTTCCATGCAAGGCACTGAAAAACAAAGCAGAAGAATCGGCAGCCGATGCCACCTCTTTTTGACTGTTAGCCAGTGCAGCTTCCGTTTTAGCCTTCAACGCTTCCTCCTGCTGCTGTACCACGGCAATAGAATCGTAGTATTTTTTTTGCGCAGCTATCTGTTCCTCGCTTGGACGGCTCAAAAAACTGAATCCTACCAATAATATACCTATCAGAACGAGACCTGTGATGGTGTTTTTATCCATTCTTATTTTAATTACAAATTATATAAATTACAAACTACCGGTTGTTTACCACGTATCGTTTATCGTTAGCCGTTCACCGTTGCTTTTTCGTTTTCGATGGCAGCTTTCACAAATGCAACGAACAACGGATGAGGGTTCAGTACCGTACTGCCATATTCCGGATGGAACTGTGTACCGACAAACCATTTCAAAGTCGGGATTTCAACGATTTCTACCAGATCCGATTCCGGGTTGATACCTACACATTTCATGCCGGCAGCTTCATATCGGTCTTTATAATCATTGTTGAACTCATAGCGATGGCGGTGACGTTCCTGAATATGTTCCTGTCCGTAAGCCTGATATGCTTTCGAACCTTTCTGCAATACACATTCGTAAGCGCCCAGACGCATCGTACCACCCATATTGGTGATTGCTTTCTGCTCTTCCATGATATCAATCACGTTGTGCGGAGTCTTTTCATCCATTTCACGTGAGTTGGCATCTGCGTATCCCAGTACGTTGCGTGCAAACTCAATAGCAATACATTGCATACCCAGACAAATACCGAAAGTCGGGATGTCATGTGTACGTGTATATTTGATAGCGACAAACTTGCCGTCGATACCCCGTTGACCGAATCCCGGACCAATCATTACGCCCGCCATACCTTTCAGAGCTTCACATACATTTTCGTCTGTCAGTTTCTCGCTGTTTACGAAATGAACTTCCACTTTGCGGTCATTGTAAGTACCCGCTTGCGATAAAGCTTCACGGATAGATTTGTAAGCATCCTGCAAATCGTATTTTCCAACCAGTGCAATATTGATCGGTTCTTTAGTCTCTGCAGCGTGACGACGTTCCAGGAATTTACGCCATGGACCGAGTCCTGGAGTTTCTCCTACCGGCAGTCCCATCTTTTCGAGGATAGTGCTGTCCAGCCCTTGCGCTTGCATCAGGATAGGTACTTCGTAAATTGTTTCCGCATCAATAGATTGCACAACGGCTTTATCGTCTACATTACAGAATTGTGCCACTTTCTTACGCAGTCCGTCACTTAGCGGATGCTCGGCACGCAGTACCAGTACATCCGGCTGAATACCCACACTTTGGAGTTCCTTTACAGAATGTTGCGTCGGTTTTGTTTTCAATTCTCCGGCAGCAGCAAGATAAGGCACATAGGTCAAGTGTACGCAAAGAGCGTTCTTACCGAGTTCCCATTTCAACTGACGGATACTTTCGAGGTAGGGGAGTGATTCGATGTCACCTACCGTACCACCGATTTCAGTAATCACAAAATCAAACTTGTATTTATTACCAAGCAGTTTTACATTCCGTTTGATCTCGTCTGTGATGTGAGGAATCACCTGGATCGTTTTACCCAGATAATCTCCACGACGTTCCTTGTCAATGACGCTCTTGTAGATACGTCCCGTAGTAATGTTGTTCGCCTTTGTCGTTTGTATACCCAGGAATCGCTCATAGTGTCCCAAGTCGAGGTCGGCTTCGTGTCCGTCTACGGTTACATAGCACTCTCCGTGCTCATAAGGGTTCAATGTTCCCGGGTCGATGTTGATATACGGGTCAAACTTCTGGATGGTTACATTATAACCTCTTGCTTGCAGCAACTTACCGATGGATGATGAGATGATCCCTTTTCCTAAAGAAGAGGCAACACCACCGGTGACGAAAATATACTTTGTTTCTCCCACAGCTATAACTGTTTTAATAATTGTTTACTTAGTAGTATTCTTACGAACTTAAAAACCGCAAAATTATAAAAAAAAGAGGAAGATTACAGTCTTTCGTCTCCACAATTTTATTAAAAAATGCAATTTTGAAAGAATCCTATGATTTCTGAACAAAATAATGTAGCTTTGCACCCTAAACCATAGACAAATATGATGAGAATTACTACTTTATGTTCAGCGTTTATTCTGTCAATCTTATCGTTATCGCTTTTTGCACAGGAATCTGTCGATCCCTCTCCACTTCCGACTGACTCTCTGCAGCCTGCTCCTGAAGTGATTAAACCTGCCAAAACGGTTAAATCTTCAACAGTTGTGGCAAAAGCCAGAGTTGTGAAAGCAGATACGCTTTCGGCGGAGCTTCAGAAATATTTGATGCTCAAACTGAATATGTCGGGGCCGACTCCGAAACTGGATACCGTTTCTTATTTATATAATAAGTATGTCGCGCAATTAGATTATTTGAACGACCTGTCTGTGCCGCCACGTTATATTCCGTCTGATCCCGATTATTTTCGTCTGTTCACACCATTGGCATATTATTATGCTCCGATGGCACAATATTCGAAATTGGAATGGAAGCCTATGCAATGGGACACCACTCCTCAACTGACAGCGGAACTTCTGCCTTATGATACCCTGGCATTTACCAAAACCCAGCGTGCCGAGAAAATAGTGAACAGTGCATTGATGGATCTTTATTTGGAACGTCCGAACTTGGTTGTCACTACAGAAGACCGCATCATGAGTCGTGATGTATTCCGTCACGATGTGAAGCCGAAAATATCTCCCAAAGCAAACGTTATTCATCTGTTTCAACCGGAAAATATGGATGATAATGTAGGGAAAGCCAATATGAAGATTAGTCGGCCGAACTGGTGGGTGACCGGAGGTAACGGATCGTTGCAGATTAGCCAGAACCACCTTTCGGATAACTGGTATAAGGGAGGTGAAAGTAACTTCTCCGGATTAGCCACTTTTCAGATTTTTGCCAACTATAATGACAATGAAAAGGTGCTGTTTGAGAACCAGCTGGAAGCTAAAGTAGGTATGACTTCCACTCCGTCAGATGAATACCATAAATATCTGTTCAATACAGACCAATTTCGTTTGTATAATAAATTAGGTTTGAGAGCTTTCAAGAATTGGTATTATACCATTTCGTCCGAGTTTAAGACACAGTTTTTCAACGGATATAAAGCTAACAGCGAAGAATTGGTTTCATCTTTCATGTCTCCGGCAGATTTGGCGGTCAGTGTCGGTATGGATTATAAATTGAGTAAGAAGAAATTTAATCTTTCTGTGTTTATGGCGCCGTTGACTTATAACTTGCGTTATATCGGTAATTCTGAAGTAGACGAAACAAAGTTTGGCTTAGACAAAGGAAAATGCTCTAAAAACGACTTTGGTTCCCAGTTGCAATCCACATTGAACTGGACCATCATCTCTGCAGTAACTTTAGAGTCTCGTCTCAATTATCTGACCAACTATCATTGGGCACGTGTAGAATGGGAAAATACATTCAACTTCGTTTTGAACCGTTATCTTTCTACCAAGCTCTATATACATACCCGTTTTGACGATAGCTCGAAACCGACTGAAGGAGACAGCTTCTTCCAGTTGAAAGAATTGCTTAGCTTCGGTATCAATTATAAGTGGTAAGTAAATCGAAAGAATAGAAATCAGGCGCGGAATTTCCGCGCCTGATTTGTTTAGGGATGTTGTACAAAATATGGGTGGTAAAATAGAACCAATGTGATAGCGGATTTTTCACGTCCAAGATAGTCTTAACTGTATATTTCTATTTGTATGTAAAAAAAGAAAGCGTTTTTTCTTGTTTACTATTTATAATTTTATCTATCTTTGTCACCGAATTCAATCCATTGCCTAAGGGGTATGGAAAAATGAGGGGTAAAAATACATGATCATTAAGAAAAATGACGATCGAAATCTTCTGCCAACAGATGTGATTGGCAGCAGCGTAGCGCGCTCAAAACGTTGGTTGGTGGCAATCGTACGTATTTGTCACGAGAAAAAAACGGGTGAGCGGCTTACGAAAATGGGGATCGAAAATTTCCTTCCAATTCAACAAGAAGTCCATCAATGGAGCGACCGCCGTAAAATTGTCGACCGGGTACTGCTTCCGATGATGATTTTCGTTCACGTTGATCTGCAAGAACAAAAAGAAGTCCTGACTTTATCTTCTATCAGCCGTTACATGGTATTACGTGGGGAGAGTACTCCGGCTGTTATTCCTGATCAACAAATGTTGCGATTTAAGTTTATGCTCGATTACTCGGATGAGACGATTAGCATGAGTACATCGCCATTGGCTCCGGGAGAGAAAATACGGGTAATCAAGGGACCATTGGCAGGATTGGAAGGGGAATTAGTACATGTGAATGGGAAATCGAAAGTTGCTGTTCGATTGACAATGTTAGGGTGTGCATGTGTAGATATACCGGCTGGGTGTGTAGAGCCGGTATCTGAAAATGGGGATTTACGTGATTGAGTAATCAATCTATTTTATAGGGGTATGGGGATTTTACTGCAAAAATGTAATGAAAGTCTGTAAAATAGCAGGCAGTCTATCTGACATCGGTAACCAAACAGTGGATATATTTATCGATGACCTCTCTCAAAAATAAAAATCCATAAAGTATTATGAATTATATCTTTACAAAAGATATAGTGTAGAAATGTATGTCCGTATCGAAAGATGAAGGGATTCTCTGTTGGGCTACACCAACATGGAAATCGTAGTCATAGTCCTTGTACTGATCATAATCAATCAGATAAATCAAATTTCGAAATATTATTTTATTCATTTATACTATAATGGAAAAAACATTGAAGGGCATAGTGCAATATGCCCGCAAAAATTATTTCAGTTATTGGGTTATTTTAGGTATTGACACGGCAATTTCTGTATTATGTTCGTTGGTCGCTTATGCGGTAATTCATTATATGGCGCATGTTCCAATGACCGACTGGATGCTTTGTAAATTTGCTTGCGTTTCTTTGGTGGCAAGTGTTGCGGGCTCTTTATTATTCCATACTTATCGTAATACAATTCGTTTCTCACAGGCACGTGAACTTTGGCGTATCATGTGTGCCGTTTTATTTAAAATTGCCTGTTTGGTCATTATTTCTTTTGGAGTTATATATGAGACCCAATTGCCATATAATTATAAAATATCCTATCTTCTATTTGATGGTTTATTGACTTTAGTGATCTTGACGACCTTCCGTGTATCATTGATAATCGTCTATGATTTTTTATTGGATTGGGTGAATAAAAAGAACACACGTATTCTTATTTATGGTACTAATGAAGAGAGTGTAGCCTTGAAGTTACGTCTTAGGGATAGTGCACATTATAAAGTAACCGGTTTTTATGTATATGGTAAAAATAACAGCCGACGCCGATTGGCAGATCTTCCCGTTTATTACTTTGAAAATGAATCGGATGTTGATTATATCATGCGGAAGCGCGGAATTAAGGGGATTCTGTTTGCCCGTTATGAAGATACCCGCCTGGAAGAAAAACGACTTTTGGAATATTGTAAAAACAATGAACTTAAAACATTGATAGCTCCTACTATCAGTGAAGCGGATTCTGATGGAAACTTTCATCAGTGGGTACGTCCTATTAAGATTGAGGATTTGTTGGGTCGTGCCGAAATTAATATCAACCTTCGTCAGGTTGCAGAAGAATTCAGGGGAAAAGTGGTGTTGGTGACTGGTGCGGCAGGCAGTATTGGTAGTGAACTTTGCCGTCAATTAGTGCAGATGGGAATTCAGAAACTTATCATGTTCGACTCTGCAGAAACACCTCTGCATAATGTCCGTCTTGAGTTTGAGAAAAAATATCCAAATATAGATTTTGTTCCGGTGATTGGTGATGTGCGTGTGAAGGAACGCGTTCGTATGGTATTCGAATTGTATCATCCTCAAATTGTTTTTCATGCCGCTGCTTATAAACATGTGCCTTTGATGGAAGAAAATCCTTGTGAAGCTGTACTTGTCAATGTGACCGGTTCTCGTCAGGTGGCTGATATGGCTGTGGAATATGGTGCTGAAAAGATGATTATGGTGTCTACGGATAAAGCTGTAAATCCTACTAATGTAATGGGCTGTTCCAAGCGTTTAGCTGAAATCTATGTTCAAAGTTTGGGATGTGCTATCCGTGAAGGAAAAGTGAAAGGTCATACCAAATTTATCACCACCCGCTTTGGTAATGTATTGGGTAGTAACGGTTCTGTCATTCCTCGTTTTAAAGAACAGATAGAGAATGGTGGGCCGGTGACTGTTACTCACCCCGATATTATTCGTTTCTTCATGACCATTCCCGAAGCTTGCCGTTTGGTAATGGAGGCCGCCACAATGGGTGAGGGCAATGAGATCTTTGTTTTTGAGATGGGAAAAGCAGTCAAGATCGTTGATCTGGCGACTCGTATGATCGAATTGGCTGGCTATCGTCCGGGTGAAGACATCAAAATAGAATTCACGGGATTACGTCCGGGTGAGAAGCTTTATGAAGAGGTCTTGAGCGATAAAGAAAATACGATCCCAACAGAGAATAAGAAAATCATGATCGCCAAAGTTCGTCGGTATGAATATACTGATATTCTTGATACTTATGCAGAGTTTGAAAGGTTGTCGCGTGCGGTAAAGATCATGGATACCGTGCGGTTGATGAAGAAAATAGTTCCGGAGTTCAAATCAAAAAATTCTCCGCGATTTGAAGTACTGGATAAAGAATAAATAGGAAATAATCAACAAAAGATTCTATAAATAAATTATCATTTAATATGAATAAATCATTGCGCACGCATTTGAATGTACGAAGCTTGTATGAAAGTCTGTTTTCTTGCCTGATAGCGGCATTTCTGCTTGCTTCCTGTCAGTCTTATAAGAAAGTACCTTATTTGCAGGATGCGGGAGTTGTAAAGGATATCAATCAACAGGAAAATTTATATGATGCCAAGATAATGCCTAAAGATTTACTTACTATCATAGTGTCATGTACTAGTCCGGAACTTGCAGTTCCGTTTAACTTGACGGTGGCAACTCCTGCCAATGTGGCTACTGCCAGCACCCAATTGACTACCCAGCCTGTTTTACAACCTTATCTGGTAGATAATGAAGGCAAGATCAATTTTCCTGTTCTGGGTGAATTAAAAATAGGTGGACTGACGAAAAGAGAAGCTGAACAACTGATAATAGACAAACTGAAACCTTACATAAAGGAGACTCCGATAGTTACTGTCCGTATGGTAAACTATAAAATTTCTGTATTAGGTGAGGTTGCCCGTCCAGGTACATTTACTATCAACAATGAGAAAGTCAACTTGTTGGAAGCTCTTGCCATGGCCGGTGACATGACGGTCTGGGGAGTTCGTGACAATGTAAAACTGATTCGTGAAGGTGCTGATGGCAAACAGGAAATTGTGACATTGGATTTAAACAAGGCGGAGACAATTCTTTCTCCTTATTATTGGTTACAGCAGAATGATATAGTCTATGTGACTCCTAATAAAGCAAAAGCTCGTAACTCCGATATAGGTAACAGTACCAGCTTGTGGTTCTCCGCTACTTCTATTCTGGTATCATTGGCAAGTTTATTAGTAACAATTTTCAAATAGTAATATAGATATGATTGGGGAAAAAAGAGAGAACCGGGGTGAGCAACCGGAAGAGCAGGTGGATATTCAGGAAATCCTTTTCCGTTACCTGATCCATTGGCCTTGGTTTGTGGTTTCTGTAATAATCTGTATCGCCTGCGCATGGGGCTACCTGCGTTTGGCCACTCCTGTCTATGATATAACTGCCACAGTCTTAATCAAGGATGATAAGAAGGGCGGTGGTGCGAGCATGTCCTCCGAACTGGAAAAGATGGGACTGGACGGCTTCGTTTCCTCGTCGAACAATGTAGACAATGAAATCGAGGTGCTGAAATCAAAGTCTCTTGCCCGTGAAGTGGTCAATAATCTGGGACTGTTTGTGACTTATAAGGATGAAGATGAGTTTCCTAATAGGGAACTTTACCGTACCTCGCCCGTAGTGGTGAGCTTGACTCCACAGGAGGCGGAAAAACTGTCTGCACCAATGGAAGTGGAGATGACTTTATTTCCTAATGGTGGGATGGATGCGTTGATAACAGTGAAAGACAAAGAGTACCGGAAACAATTCGATAAATTACCTGCTGTTTTTCCGACCGATGAGGGGACGGTCGCCTTTTTTGAAAGCAAGGATACATTGACGACCAATCAGGCTAAGGAGGAAAGTAAGGAGCGTCATATAAAAGCTTTTATAAACCGGCCGATGTCTGTGGCCAAAGGATATATCAAATCTTTGTCGATAGCCCCTACATCAAAAACTACTTCTGTAGCTGTTCTTTCGTTAAAGAACTCAAATACCCGGCGTGGCAAGGACTTCATCAACAAACTCCTTGAGATGTACAATATCAATGCCAATAATGACAAGAATGAGGTAGCCCAAAAAACCGCAGAATTCATCGACGAACGTATCGGCATTATTTCCAAGGAACTTGGAAGTACCGAACAAGACTTGGAGAACTTCAAGCGTAGCGCCGGAATTACAGATTTGAGCAGTGAGGCGCAAATAGCCTTAACCGGTAATGCTGAATATGAAAAGAAACGTGTGGAAAACCAGACTCAAATCAATTTGGTGATGGATTTGCAACGCTATATGCAAGGTAATGAATATGAGGTCTTGCCAAGTAATATTGGATTACAGGATGCAGCATCAGCTGGTGCAATAGACAGATATAATGAGATGTTGGTTGAAAGAAAGCGCTTGCTCCGTACATCAACCGAGAATAATCCGACGATCATAAATTTGGATACTAGTATCCGTGCGATGCGGAGCAATGTACAGGCTACGCTGGATGCTACATTGAAAGGATTGCAGATAACCAAAGAAGACCTTGCCCGTGAGGCGAACCGCTATTCTCGTCGTATTAATGACGCTCCGACCCAGGAACGCCAGTTCGTAAGTATCGCCCGGCAGCAGGAAATTAAGGCCGGTCTTTATTTGATGTTACTTCAAAAACGTGAAGAGAATGCCATCACTTTGGCAGCTACAGCAAATAATGCCAAGATTATTGATGAAGCGTTAGCGGACGACAATCCGGTTTCTCCTAAGAGGATGATGGTCTATCTTGCCGCCTTGGTATTAGGAGTAGGATTTCCGGTAGGTATTATTTATCTGATTGGCTTGACCAAATTCAAGATTGAGGGCCGTGCTGATGTTGAAAAACTAACTTCTCTTCCTGTTATTGGCGATATCCCGTTGGCGGATGAAAAGTCCGGTTCTATAGCTGTATTTGAGAATCATAATAATTTGATGAGCGAGACATTCCGTAATGTACGTACCAATCTTCAGTTTATGCTTGAAAATGGCAAGAATGTGATTCTGGTGACTTCTACCATCAGTGGTGAAGGTAAGTCTTTTGTATCATCTAATTTGGCTATTAGTCTTTCTTTGTTAGGGAAAAAGGTTGTGATAGTAGGTCTTGACATTCGTAAACCGGGATTGAATAAGGTTTTTAATATTTCCCAAAAGGAACATGGTATTACCCAGTTTCTGACCAATCCGACAAAGAATCTGATGGATTTAGTACAGCCTTCCGATATAAACAAGAATCTGTTTATTCTTCCGGGCGGATCAGTTCCTCCCAATCCAACGGAATTATTGGCCCGTGACGGCTTGGAAAAAGCCATCGAAACGTTGAAGGCTAATTTTGACTATGTGATTCTGGATACGGCCCCCGTGGGTATGGTAACTGATACCTTGCTGATAGGTCGCACAGCTGATTTGTCGGTATACGTATGCCGTGCTGATTATACCCGTAAGGCAGAGTTTACTTTGATCAATGAGCTTATGGAAAACAACAAACTGCCTAACCTCTGTATCGCCATTAACGGCTTGGATCTTCAGAAAAAGAAGTACGGCTATTATTATGGTTATGGTAAATACGGCAAGTATTATGGCTATGGCAAGCGTTATGGTTATGGCTATGGTTATGGAGAGAAGCATATAAGTCGGGAGGATAAATAAACTGCTATTGATAAAACCAAATCAAACATAATATGCGTGATTTCAAAGAGATTCGGGTCGCAGTAGCCGGAACTGGCTATGTGGGACTGAGCATAGCAACACTGCTATCACAACATCATCATGTAACTGCCGTGGATGTAATCCCGGAAAAGGTGGAGAAACTGAACAATAAGGTTTCCCCTATCCAGGATGATTATATCGAGAAGTATCTGGCTGAAAAGCCGCTTGATCTTGTTGCCACTTTGGACGGGAGGTCAGCCTATGCTGATGCCGACTTTGTGGTAATAGCCGCTCCTACAAACTACGATCCTGTGAAGAATTATTTCGATACGAGTCGTGTGGAGGAAGTTATCAATCTTGTGCTTGAAGTGAATCCCGATGCCGTAATGGTCATCAAATCGACAATTCCGGTGGGCTATACCCGTAACCTTTATGTAAAATATGCCCAGAAAGGAGTCAAGAAGTTCAACCTGCTGTTTTCACCGGAGTTCCTTCGTGAAAGCAAGGCCCTTTATGACAATCTCTATCCGAGCCGTATCATCGTAGGTTATCCGAAGATCATTGACGGTCCGGAGTTTGCTGAAGAAAACAAGGCGATCCGGTCTGTCACGGATGTCACTATGTTACAGGAAGCAGCTAGGACATTTGCTGCCCTTTTGCAGGAAGGGGCTGTCAAAGAAAACATCGACACGCTCTTTATGGGCATAAAAGAAGCGGAAGCAGTCAAGCTCTTCGCCAACACCTATCTGGCTCTCCGTGTCAGCTACTTTAACGAACTTGATACATACGCTGAAATAAAGGGATTGGACAGCAAAGCGATCATTGAGGGCGTAGGCCTTGACCCCCGTATTGGGACACATTATAATAATCCTTCATTCGGTTATGGCGGTTACTGCCTGCCGAAAGATACCAAACAACTCCTTGCCAACTATCAGGATGTTCCTCAGAACATGATGTCCGCAATCGTGGAATCAAACAAAACCCGTAAGGATTATATAGCTGATGCAGTGCTCCGCAAGGCAGGCTATTATACAGGAAATGGACAATGGGACGCATCCAAGGAACATACTTGCGTCATCGGTGTATACCGCCTGACCATGAAATCGAACTCTGACAATTTCCGCCAGTCCGCCATTCAAGGTATAATGAAACGTATCAAGGCGAAGGGTGCGGAAGTGATCATCTATGAACCCACGCTTGAGGACGGGACTACATTTTTCGGCAGCAGGGTTGTTAACGATCTTGCTGGATTCAAGGTGCAGAGCAAGGCTATCATAGCCAACCGTTTTGACAACAGTCTGGAAGATGTGGAAGCCAAGGTTTATACACGTGACATTTTTAGAAGGGACTGACCATGTTGCCATATAATGTAGAGTTGGACGGAAAGACTGTGCTTGTAACGGGTGTTGCCGGTTTTATTGGGAGCAACCTTGTCATGCGCCTTTTCCATGATTTCCGAAATATCAGGGTAATCGGTATTGATTCCATCACCGATTATTACGATGTCAATATCAAATATGAGCGTCTCAAGGAAATAGAGTCGTTAGACCGTGACTGGACTTTTGTCCGTGCCTCGATTGCCGATAAGGATGCGATAGAAAGAATTTTCTCTGAAAACAAAATTTCCGTTGTCGTAAATTTTGCGGCCCAGGCAGGTGTCCGTTACAGTATCACCAATCCTGATGCCTATGTCCAAAGTAATCTTATCGGTTTCTATAATATCCTTGAAGCCTGCCGTCATTATGAGGTGGAGCACTTGGTTTATGCTTCTTCATCATCAGTCTATGGCAGTAACAAGAAAGTTCCGTATTCAACTGATGACAAGGTTGACAACCCGGTCAGCCTTTATGCAGCAACAAAGAAGAGTAACGAGTTGATGGCTCACGCATACTCAAAACTTTATAATATTCCATCCACAGGCTTGCGTTTCTTTACGGTTTATGGTCCTGCAGGTCGTCCGGATATGGCGTATTTCGGGTTTACCAACAAGCTTGTAAAAGGCGAAACTATCAAGATATTCAATTATGGTAATTGTAAACGTGATTTTACCTATGTGGATGATATTGTGGAGGGAGTAGTACGTGTTATACAACACGCTCCGGAAAAAGAGAATGGGGAAGACGGACTTCCAATTCCACCATACAAAGTATATAATATTGGTAACAGTCATCCGGAGAACCTGCTTGAATTTGTTACTATTCTTCAGGAAGAATTGCTCCGTGCCGGTGTGCTTCCGAAAGATTATGATTTTGATTCCCATAAAGAACTTGTGCCTATGCAACCGGGTGATGTGCCTGTAACTTATGCTGATACTACTTCATTGGAACAGGATTTTGCTTTTAAACCGGGTACAAGTTTGAGAGATGGCCTAAGAAACTTTGCAGAGTGGTATGTAAAGTTTTATAATACGGAGAAATAAAACAATAAAACTATGAGCATTTTTGCGGGTAAAACCCTAATGATTACCGGTGGAACAGGTTCTTTCGGTAATGCAGTCTTGAATCGTTTCCTTCGTACCGATATCGGTGAAATTCGTATATTTTCACGTGACGAGAAGAAACAGGACGATATGCGCCACGAATATCAGGTTAAGTATCCTGATGTGGCAAATAAAATAAAATTCTTTATCGGTGATGTACGCAACCTCCAGTCTTGTAGGAACGCTATGCCGGGAGTAGACTATATCTTCCATGCTGCTGCCTTGAAGCAGGTTCCGAGTTGCGAATTTTTCCCAATGGAAGCTGTCAAGACGAATGTAATCGGTACTGACAATGTATTGACGGCTGCTATTGAGGCGGGTGTTGGTGCTGTAATCTGCCTTTCCACGGATAAGGCTGCCTATCCAATCAATGCTATGGGTATCACCAAAGCTGTTGAGGAAAAGATAGCAGTGGCAAAGAGCCGTTACTCCGGCAAGACCAAGATTTGTTGTACACGTTATGGCAACGTGATGTGCTCTCGTGGTTCAGTCATTCCTCTTTGGATAGAGCAGATCCGCAATGGTAATCCTGTAACATTGACTGAGCCTAAAATGACGCGCTTCATCATGTCATTGGAAGAAGCGGTGGATCTCGTATTGTTTGCTTTCGAACATGGTCAGAATGGTGACATCCTCGTTCAGAAAGCTCCGGCTTGTACCATCCGGACTCAGGCGGAAGCTGTCTGTGAGCTCTTTGGCGGCAAGAAAGAAGATATTAAGGTTATCGGCATTCGTCATGGAGAGAAAATGTATGAAACATTGCTGACCAATGAGGAATGCGCCAAAGCAGAGGATATGGGCAATTTCTATCGTGTACCGGCAGATAACCGCGGATTGAATTACGACAAGTATTTCAAAGAGGGTGAGACAGAGCGTAACACGCTTACAGAGTTCAATTCAAACAATACGCGAATTCTTAACGTGGAAGAAACCAAAGCCAAGATTGCAGCTTTGGATTATATAAAGAAGGAGTTGAGCGGTGAGGGCAACTTCGTACAGTAATAAAATTATGAAGATATTAGTAACTGGTGCCAAAGGTTTTGTAGGGAAGAATCTTTGCGCCCAACTTAATAACATCAAGGACGGTAAGGCTCGTTGTTATGGTGAACTGGAGATTAGTGACGTATTTGAGTACGATCTTGACTCTACTCCGGAACAACTTGATAATTGGTGCAAAGAAGCTGATTTCGTATTCAACCTTGCCGGGGTAAACCGCCCTAAAGACAATGATGAATTCATGAAAGGTAACTTCGGTTTTGCAAATACATTGTTTGATACCTTGAAGAAATATCATAACACTTGTCCCGTTATGCTTTCCTCCAGTGCGCAAGCCTCATTGACCGGTCGTTTTGGTAACAGCGAATATGGACGTAGCAAAAAGGCGGGTGAAGATCTTTTCCTACAATACGGTAAAGAGACAGGAGTCAAAGTTTTGGTCTATCGTTTTCCGAACCTTTACGGAAAGTGGTGCCGTCCAAACTATAACAGTGCTGTAGCCACTTTCTGTAATAACATTGCCAATGACTTGCCTATACAGGTCAGTGATCCGAGTGTAGAACTTGAGCTGCTTTACATTGATGACCTTGTGGACGAAATGATTCATGCCCTGAAAGGAGAGGAGCATCATTGCGAGTTCGAGGGTCTTGATGTACATCCGGAGGCTGACGGCAGATATTGCTATTGTCCTGTCACCCATAAGGTGACGCTTGATGAAATCGTGGGTTTATTACATCAATTCGCGGAAATGCCTAAGACACTGATGATTCCGGAAATTCCGGCTGATTCATTTGCCAAACGTCTGTACAGTACATTTTTGAGCTACTTACCAAAAGAAAAAGCGATCTTCGACTTGAAAATGAATGTAGATCAACGTGGCAGTTTCACAGAACTAGTACATACCTTGAACTGCGGCCAAGTAAGCATTAATATCTCCAAACCGGGTGTAACCAAGGGAGAACACTGGCACAATACCAAATGGGAACAGTTTATTGTAGTCAGTGGGCGTGGTCTTATTCAACTCCGTAAGGAAGGAACAGACGAAGTGCTTAACTATGAGGTGAGCGGAGAGAAAATACAGTCTGTCATCATGCTTCCCGGTTATACTCATAACATCATCAATCTTTCTGATACGGAAGATCTGGTGACAGTGATGTACTGCAATGAGGTATTCAATCCTAATAAGCCGGATACATATTTTGATAAAGTAGAAAAATAATATGGAAAAACAACCTAAATTCGATTATTCAGATATAAAATTTAAGGATAATGGTAAATTAAAGCTGATAATCGTTGTCGGCACTCGTCCCGAGATTATCCGTTTGGCGGCTGTCATCACCAAATGTCGTCAGTATTTCGATGTGATTCTTGCTCATACCGGTCAGAATTACGATTACAACCTCAATGGCATCTTTTTCAAAGATTTGAAGTTGGCAGAGCCTGAAGTATATATGGATGCCGTAGGTGATGATTTGGGAGCTACATGTGGCAATATCATCAACTGTTCATATAAACTCTTTGCTCAGACAAAGCCGGACGGAGTTCTTGTACTTGGTGATACCAACTCATGTTTGAGTATAATTGGTGCTAAACGTCTTCACATTCCTATCTTCCACATGGAGGCGGGTAACCGCTGTAAGGATGAATGCCTCCCAGAAGAGACCAACCGTCGTATTGTTGATATCATCAGTGATGTAAATATGGCGTATTCAGAGCACGCTAGAAGATACCTTGTCGATTGCGGTTTGCCCAAAGAACGTACCTATGTTACGGGATCTCCTATGGCGGAAGTGCTCCATAACAATCTTGCCGAAATAGAAGCCAGTGATGTACACCAGCGTCTCGGTTTGGAGAAAGGAAAGTACATTCTGCTTTCAGCACATCGCGAAGAGAATATAGATACAGAGAAAAATTTCCTTTCGCTTTTTACAGCTATCAATAAAATGGCAGAGAAGTATGATATGCCGATTCTCTACAGTTGTCATCCTCGCTCGCGTAATCGACTTGCAGCAAGCGGTTTCAAACTTGACCCACGAGTAATCCAAAATGAGCCTCTTGGCTTCCATGATTACAATTGTCTTCAGATGAATGCCTTTGCTGTAGTTAGTGATTCGGGAACGTTGCCTGAAGAGTCGAGTTTTTTCACTAGTGTAGGCCATCCATTCCCAGCTATTTGTATTCGTACATCAACGGAGCGTCCTGAAGCAATTGATAAAGGTGATTTTATTATTGCAGGTATTGACGAAAAATCACTGCTTCAAGCTGTAGAAACAGCGGTTGGACTCTGCCAAAATGGTCAGTATGGTATCCCTGTTCCTGATTATGCAGATGAGAATGTATCAACAAAAGTGGTGAAGATAATTCAGAGTTATGTGGGGATTGTGAATAAAATGGTATGGAGGAAGTGAGATGAGTAAATTAAAATGTTTAAGGTGTAGAGAAGTTAATAGGTAAGTACTCAAATTAGGGCTCTCTTTTAAAAGGTACATTTTCACTGCAAACTAAATTCTTATGTATAACAGTGAAGATTTCGAAAGATTTTATTCAAGTACCAAATCGAAGTTATGCCTCGTGGAGAATCGCTCCAATCATTTTGGGTAAATAACAAAGTACCTTACAAAATATTTTATAGTGTTTTAAAGATACCCGTAAAAAAATGTATAGAAGTTCAGATTGATGAAAAGAAAACATATGACGGAAAAATCATTAGTTAAAAATGCTTTTTACAATGTAGTATATAAATGTCTGAATGTACTATTTCCTTTGGTTTCTATAATGTACGTTTCTCGTGTATTACTACCAACAGGTGTGGGTAAGGTAGCTTCAGCACAAAATATCATTGCATATTTCGTGATTTTAGCATCGCTGGGTCTACCAATTTATGGTGTCAAGAAAATTGCAGAATTTCGTGATAACAAGAAAGAATGTAGTAAAGTATTCTCAGAACTCTTTATTATTAATGCAATAAGCACTTTGCTTTGTTCGATATTCTATGTAATGATGTTGTTTTCAGTTGACTTCTTTTGCTCTAAGTTAGCAGTATCATTTGTTGTAGGTATACAGTTATTTGCGAATATTTTTAATATTGACTGGTTATATCAGGGTTTTGAGGAGTATCGTTACATAATGTTCAGAAGCTTATTTGTTAAGCTAGTTGCATTAGCTTCCGTTTTTATCTTTGTTCATGATACATCAGATTATATTATATATGCACTGATAACAGCATTGAGCCTTGTAGCAAATTTTGTCTTTAATATAGCCCATATGCACAAATATGTAGATATTACATTTAGAGAATTGTGCATTCAAAGACATGTAAGACCTATATTAATTTTGCTTGCAGCTTCTATTGCTATTGAAGTATACACATTGTGTGCAACCACTTTTCTAAGTGTTTTTAAGGGAGACGAGATTGTTGCCTATTTCTCTAATTCTGCAAAAGCTGTAGAGATTACGCGGACTATGATAGCTGCAGTTTGTGCTGTTTTTCTTCCTAGATTAAATTATTATATTGGACAGAAACGAATTGATGATTTTAATAATCTTTCAATAATGGGACTTCGATTACTTATGTCAATGTCCGTTCCTGCCGCGATTATTCTTGCAGTCTTGGCACCAAATTTTGTATTAGTATTATTTGGATCTGCATATCTTCCATCAGTGACTTCAATGCAGATTCTGTCATTATCCGTTATTACAGTTGCTATCAGTAATTTTATGGGATACCAGATACTTATTTCCTTAGGAAAAGAAAAGATCGTATTATATTCGACTATTATTGCTGCGCTTGTAAACATTACCCTAAATCTCATCTTAATTGGACCTATGGGACACAATGGTGCTGCCCTTGCTTCTGTGACAGCAGAGGCTGCCGTTTCGCTTTATCAATTGCATTATGTTTCCAAATACGTTCCGTTAAAGTATTCGTCAAATACTGTGTGTAGTATTGCAGTACCGGCGGTGGCTATGTTGGGTATTATGATTCTTTTGAAAATGCTAAATATGAACCTCTATTTTGAAGTTATAATAATTACAATCACGGGTTTATTGACCTATGCTTTTTTAGGTAAACTTCTTCATAATGAAGCTGTAATTATCGTTTCGAATAAATTATCTCATTCAAAATAATAACATTTGTGACAATAGAAATAATATATATATGATGCGTTACAATTATCTGATTGTTGGTTCTGGACTTTACGGGGCCACATTCGCATACAGAGCCAAACAAGCAGGCAAGAAGGTGCTCGTAATTGATAAACGCCCACAGTTCGGTGGCAATGTATATTGCGAGAACATCGAGGGTATAAATGTACATAAGTATGGTGCGCACATATTCCACACCAATAACAGGGACGTGTGGAATTTTGTGAACTCTATCGTGGAGTTCAATCGCTACATCAACTGTCCTGTTGCAAACTATAAGGGAGAACTTTACAACTTACCTTTCAATATGAACACATTTTATCAAATGTGGGGCGTGACCACTCCCAAAGAGGCGCAGTCAAAGATTGATGAACAAAAGGCTGAGGCTGTAGCTGCTCTTGATGGCAGAGAACCGCAGAATCTGGAAGAACAGGCACTGACGCTTGTAGGTAAGGATATATTCGAGAAACTCATTAAGGAATATACCGAAAAGCAATGGGGACGAAATTGTAAGGAGCTTCCCTCATTTATCATAAAGCGATTGCCCGTACGTATGATGTTCGACAATAATTATTTTAATGATAAGTATCAAGGTATTCCTGTTGGAGGCTACAACAAGTTGATAGAAGGACTGCTTGAAGGTATTGATTGCAAGACAGGTGTGGACTTTTTTCATTCGGAATATCAGAATTGGAGGAAGTATGCAGATAGGCTCGTTTACACGGGGGCTTTAGATGAGTATTTTGATTATAAGTTGGGTAAGCTTGATTGGCGTACCGTCAGTTTTAAGACTCGTGTGGAAGATATCCCTAATTATCAGGGCAATGCTGTGGTGAACTACCCCAGCCATAATAAGCCCTATACTCGCATTATTGAGCATAAGCATTTCGAGATGTTTGGAAAGGAGGTCTATGATTGTCCTAAGACTGTTGTTTCAGAGGAATATTCTACAGAGTACGAGGAAGGAATGGAACCTTACTATCCTGTAAATGATGATCGCAACAATGCCCTTGCAGAGGAATATCGTAAGCTGGCAGAAAAGGAGGAAGATGTTATCTTCGGAGGTCGTCTCGGTCTGTATAAGTATTTTGATATGGCTCCTGTAATAGAGCAAGTTTTAAAACTATCAATTATTTAATATTATGAGAAAACCGATTCGTATATTACAGTTCCCAGGCGCAATGCTCTTTGGAGGTGTGGGATCAGTAGTAATGAATTTGTATAGAAATATTGATAAGACAAAGATTCAGTTTGACTTTTGTGTCCCAAGAAATTCGCGTGGACCTCTCGATGACGAAATAGAGTCCATGGGGGGGAGGATATTTTATATTCCCCAAATGCGAGAAAAGGGGATTGGACAATATGTTACAAGCATACGTAGGATTATTCGTGAAAATGGTCCATATATGTATGCACATATACATTCTATTCATATGGGTGCAGTAACTGCTATGGCTGTAAGAAAAGAAGGCGTTAAAGTGTTTTATCATGTACATAACACTCAAGATCCTGCTCTTAATCACATACCACTCCATAAGTGTTTGGAATACATATTAAAGAAGTATATTCAAAATAAGTCTTATCAACGTCTTGCTTGTGGACGAATGGCAGGTCAATATATTTATGGGAGCAAGCCTTTTATTATTATAAATAATGCAGTTGATCTGAATGTGTTTTATCCATACGATTCAAATAAGAAATCTGCAATAAGACGACAATTGGGTTTTGCTGATGATGATATTGTTGTAGGTGATATTGCAAGATTTGCATCAGTTAAGAATATCCACTTTTTTCTTCGACTTGCCATAGAGGATAGGACTGGTATGAATAAATTAAAATTTCTTCTTGTTGGTGATGGTGAGGAAAAGAGAAATATTGAGGATAGCATAAAGAAACAATGTCTTATGGATAAATTTTTATTGACAGGAAGTAGGAAGGATGTAGATATGTTATATAATGCAATGGATGTATTTTGTCTTCCTTCTTTTTTCGAAGGTCTACCGGTCTCACTTATGGAAGCACAAGCTGTTGGTCTCCCATGTGTTATTTCTGATACAATTACGCAAGAAGGTGTAGTGGGAGCATCTAAGGTCTTGACATTGTCTCTTACTGAGAGTGTTAGTAAATGGGTAACGTCAATATACGAATTGAATAGTTTGCAAGTCTTCGATTCTCAAATGCTATTTGAGAAGTTCTCATCTAAGAAATATGAGATTGGATCTATTGCCAAACAAGTAGAAATGCTGTATTTGAATTCGTTATGATTCCTATAAATACAACAGGTTTATCTATAATTATTTGTAGCATATTGGTATCTTTATTGTTTGCCTATTTTGCCCAAAAAAGAGTTGAATTAATTAGAAATAATGATATAGATACTTCGATAAATGACAATTCGAGACAAGCTAAAATCTTGATGGCTATTTCGTGCTTTGCTATGTGGCTTCCATCGGCATTCCGCTTAAATGTTGGATTGGATAATGACAATTATTTAAATCAATTCAACGCTATGACGCAATTGTCCAACGTCTTTACATATTATGAACCAGGTTATGCTCTATTATGTTATTTATGCAAAACATGGTTTGATGATTATCAGGTTTTGCTCTTTGTGACAGCGATGCTTACGGGTTGCTTTATGTGGAGAAGCATATATAAGTATTCTAATAGTTATGTTCTTTGCATTATGGGATATATAGCAGTAAACATGTACTTTATGTCTTTTACTGTCATTCGGCAATTCATAGCAGTAGCTATTCTTACTACCACAATAGGCTCAATTAAGGAAAGGAAGTTCCTGAAGTTCTTGCTAATTTGGTTGTTTGCCGTATGTTTTCACTACACGGCACTTGTCTTTTTCGTGTTATATTTCTTGCATTCCGATAACGATTATTTTTTTTCATGGAAAAATTGTTTAATAATTATTGGTACCGTATTGTTTTTTAGTTATTATGATCAGCTTGTAGGAGGTGCATTTACCACGTTAAGTGCCTTACGCGATGGTTATTCGATGTATGAAGAAAGTGACACGATCAAGAATCTTCGCGAAATAATATTTCTTTTTCCAATACTATTGTATGCATTGTTTTTTAGAAAGAATTTGAATCAACTAGGAGAAAATAATGTAGTCTTAACGTGGGTAGTAATATTGCTCATTATTGCTAAGATTATTGGTATTATGTCGCCCGTTTTTTCCCGCATACATTACTATTTTGTTTTTGCAGGACCTATTTTGATGTCATATGCACCTAAGTTGTCATCACAGTTTACGCGCGTGTTTGTTACACTCGCTATTGTTGTATATTACGTCTGGTCTATTAATCTCATATTTAATTATCAGTGGGAAGATTTTCTCCCTTATTACTCTATTTTTGATAGATAATGAATAAAGATAAAATTTTTCTTTCATGGCTATCGCCGTTGAAATTCGTATTAACATGTCTTATTGTTTACATTCATTCATATAATGCCCAAAACTATGGGCTTATCTATAACTTAGGTATCCATTCGTCCACATTATGGATAGAAGATATTGTTTCTCAGAACCTTGCACATATAGCTGTGCCTCTCTTTTTTGCAATAAGTGGTTATCTCTACTTTAGAACCTTGACTTTTGCAAACTTAAAGGAAAAATTGAAGAGAAGAGTATCTTCTTTATGTGTTCCCTTTATTATTTGGAATGCTATATATTTTCTCTTGTTCTACATCATAACACATGTACCTATGATTGCTGATACATTAAATTCAACAGCTGTCGTAGAATTTGACTGTAAGTCTCTGGTGGGTGCTTTGTTTTTTTATAAACAAAATTACATAATGTGGTTCGTTTACCAATTGATACTTTATGTTTTCTTCCTCGGTCCGTGTTTGCTCTTAATACTAAAAAATATGTATGTATCATTGTTAACAATATTAATATTGGCTGTTGTATATAGCATTGGTTATCTGGAACTTCCAAATCTATCAGAGAATACAATGATGATCGGAATCTATCCAGATATGTTAGCGTATTTCATTTTTGGGGGCTTTTTGTCGATATACGAGATAATTCCGCCATCTAAATTGGACAGGAAGAAAGCAAAAATCATAGCCTTGTTGTGCTTCATTGTCTCTCAGGTTATTTGGAGTATCAATCATGCGGAATATAAAGATTGGTATTTATACAGTCTGAATTTTCTCTTTAATATCATTTCGATATGTTCAATCCTTTTTTTTATTTCAAGTTTTTCTGATAAGCATAAATCAAATATAAATATATTCGATTATTCATTTTTTATCTTTGCTATTCATCCATTCTTGTTGGAATGTGTACAAAAGGCTTTCTATATCAAATTGCCCCATTCAGAATGGGTAGCTCTCATAGATTATATTTTAAGTCCAATGATTACAATTTGTATATGTGTTGTTATTGGAAAACTTATTCGAGAAATGTCATATCCACTTTATAAAATACTTGGAGGACGATAATAATTATGAAAGTACTGATTTATTTAGAAGAGAACCTTTTAGCCCCTAAAGGTGGACCATATGCTGTTGGTTACTATATTTATCAACAGCTGAAATTGCGTAATAATGACAAAATTCATTTTCTGCCAGTTTCTAAAGAAAACACACACAGGGAAAAAATTACAAAACTCCCATTATTGTATACCCTTCTTCAACCAATATATCGTATATATGCACGGTATAAGCGATATTCGAAACTTTTGACTATTGGAGGGGTTAGTAAAGTTGACTTGTCAGAATATGATATAGTTCATTTTCATAAAACAATAGATATTATGGAAGCAAAACAGTCGCTTGAGAGCTATAAAGGAATAGTGATGTTAACTTCTCATTCTCCAGAACCTTTGTCAAAAGAGATTTGGGATAATTATTTGACAAAATTTGAGAAAATTGTTTTTTCTAAGTTGTACAAAAGATTGATAGAAATGGATGAATATGCTTTTTGTCATGCGGATATCATACATTTCCCATGTAAGGAGGCAGAGGAACCCTATTATAATAATTGGTCTGCGTATAAAGAAATAAAGGCGAAAAATATAAAGAAATTTGTTTATATTCCAACAGGCATTCCTGCCTCTATTCCTAAGCGTAAACAACAGGCTGTACGAGAAGAATTGTCTATCTCTGAAGATGCATTTGTGATTTCATATATGGGGCGACATAATTGCGTGAAGGGATATGATAAATTGAAACGTATAGGCGAATGTATATTGAATCAAAACAGTAATATGTGGATTATAGTCGGAGGAAAGGAAGCACCTTTGACTAGATATAAACATCCACAATGGATAGAAGTCGGTTGGACTAACGATGCTCATTCTTATATTGCTGCATCTGATATTTTTGTGTTGCCGAACTTTGAAACTTACTTTGATATAGTAATGCTTGAAGTCCTTTCTTTGGGTAAAATCGTTGTTGCTAGTAGAACTGGTGGTAATAAATATTTTGAGCGATTTGAAGAATCTGGCATATTCTTATATGATACGATTGAAGATGCTGTAAATATTATAAATAAAATATCAACAATGTCATTAGAGACGAGAAGTACTCTCGGTAAACTAAATAAGAATATTTATGAGCAGAATTTTACAGATAAGGTATTTGTTGATTCTTATTTAAAATATCTAGACACAATTTACAATAGTTAATATCTTATGTCGTTATTACAATCAATTCAAATTAAGTTTCGTGAAGAGACAAATCCCTATTTGGGACCACTCCGTAGAAAAGTCCTAGAAAAAGCAGATAAAGATAAGTTCACTATTATATCTAATAACTGTTGGGGAGGACATTTATATCGCTGGTATTCGATAGGTTACAATTCACCTACAATTGGACTATATATGTTCAGTAAAGATTATATTAAGTTTATATATAATCTAAAATATTATCTCTCAATAACCCCTAAGTTTATTACATTCAAAGAATCTCGTTATAGAAAAATCCTTGAACAACGTGGAGGAAAAAATATTATATGCCCCATTGGAGTGTTTGATGACATTGAAGTGATATTCCTACACTATAAGACATCTGAAGAAGCCTCTGAAAAATGGAGAAGGCGTAAGGCGCGTATATATTGGAACAATATCTTCTTTAAAATGTCTGAGCAAAATGAATGCAAGGAAGAATATCTTAAAGCATTCGACCAACTGCCTACAAATAAAAAAATAGTTTTTACGCATAAAGATTACGGACTGAAATCACAAATAATCTTCAAAGAATTTGAAAATGCGGATGGTGTTCTTGATGATACGACACACTTCAGACGTTATATAAACCTGACTCGTTGGCTATTGCAAAAAAGTAACTACAAAAAGTATCAATGAATATGCCAAAAATAACTGTAATAATGAGTGTGAGGAATGGAGGTAGGGATTTGCATACCTGTATACCTTCTATACTCAATCAAACATTTAGAGATTTTGAATTTATTATTTGTGATGATGGAAGCACGGATGATACATTTATTCTTTTAAAAGAGTATCAAATGCAGGACAAACGTATCGTAATCCTTCGTAATGAAGAAAGCAAAGGATTGGCTTACTCTCTAAATCGATGCATTGAAATAGCCCAATCAAATATTTTGGCTCGACAAGATGCAGATGATACGTCTGCATTGAACCGATTTGAGTTGCAGTATCCTTTCGTATGTGAGCATCCAGAATATGCAATCGTTGGTACTTGTTGGAATAATATTTTCTCTGATGGACACGAAGTAAAAAATCCAATAAAAGAATTACCAACAGCCTTGGATCAAGTGAAAGGTGGCTTATATATGCATCCTTCATGGATGATGCGTAAAGATCAGCTGGAAAAAGTGGGTTTTTATACTGTCAATAAGCATACGATGCGAAGTCAAGACTATCATCTTGTTATGAAAGTCTTGGGTGTAGGAATGAAACTGTACAATATGCAGGAGTATCTATATAATTATACTATGGATGAACGCATGATGTCTCGGACACGCAATTGGAAACGGGTAATAGACCTTATGTGGATTCGTTGGGATGCTTATCGTCGTAACCATCTACCGTTATGGTGTTATATATATGTGTTGAAGCCGGCACTTACGAATTTGATACCAAAATCATTAATGTTTAAGTATTATCAAAGAAAGGGTGGCAAATGAGAATGCATAAACGAAAATAACCAACTGATTTTCTGCAAGGAAGCAATGATTTTGATAAAGTATAGAATTGTCGTAAATACAAAGTATGAGAATTTTTCAATTTTAAGGATGTGAATTTCCTTTTTGGCTCTGTACAAACAATGGTGCAGCCTCTATCATGTTGAATTTGTATGACGATTTATAGTTTGATGAAGAGGACAAAGAATTTAAACCAGGGTTCAGATGTATTACTCAAAAGGAAGGCGTAAGTTTTGAAAAATGTTTGAATGTGATGTATTCTGCAAGAGCCTATTACTCCGGATTAAAGGATGCCGACGAAGAAAAGTGTTGAATCAGAGAAAGAACTGTGTACTGATTCTTATAATGGTAAAAGTGTAAGAAGTAAATCCTGCTCCAAATAGGAAGTGTGATATGCGAACGGAATGGTTTAAAAATAGACAGAAGGAGACACGAAATGGAAACTAAAGGAAAAGTTTTGCTTGTTGGAAACGATTTTGAAATTCATTCAAAAGGTTATAATCTTTTTAAGCAAACAGAAAAAATAGGATTTATAAACGACAAAAAATATGCTTTGTTATCACAATTTAAATTTACCCGTCGTTTTTTTCGCGCAGAGATCACAGGAGTGTTTGAATTGCATGATGGTGGCATAATGGCTATTGCAAAGAAAGGTTTGTTTAAAAGTTTACCTGTTGGTGGTAATTTTAAAAAGGTTTTTACTATTCTTCGTGGTTCGAAACCTTTGAATTTATGTGTGTTACCTAATGGACATATATTCTTTGGAGAATATTTTCAAAACATAGAAAAGGAGGCTGTAAACATATATGTATCTGTGGATAATGGTGAATCATGGCAGGTGGTTTATACCTTTCCAAAAGGAAACATTAATCATGTGCATGGATTGTTTTATGACAAGTATACTCAGCGTGTATGGGTACTGACTGGCGATAGGGAAAATGAATGTATAATTGGTTATACGGATGATGAATTTCAGACATTTTATCAAGTGCTGAGAGGTGGGCAGGAATACAGAAGTTGCCAACTGTTCTTCTACAAAGATTTTATAGTATATGCCACTGATTCGCAGTATTTGGAGAATGAGATACGTAGGATAAACCGAGATACATTTGAGATAATCTCTCTTGCTAAAATCCAAGGCTCTGCTATTAAAGGAGGACAAACAGGAGACGTGGCTTATCTTGCAACTACTATTGAACCGTCAAAGGTGAACAAAGATCGTTTCTCGCATATTTGGGTAACGAAAGATGGACAGCATTGGCAAGAAGTGATAAAAGCAAAAAAGGATTGTTGGCCGGCAATATTTCAGTTCAGTACATTTGAGTTTCCGCAGAATGCCTATCATAATGGTAAACTGTGGTTTTCAGGAAGAGCATTGAAAGGGCTTGATAACGAATCTTCGTACATAGAGATATAAAATAATGAGAATATTGTTAGTGACGCAATACTTCTACCCAGAAGTATTTAAGAGTAATGATTTGGCGTTTGAATTGGCAAGACGTGGACATCATGTAGATGCCTTAGTAGGCATTCCCAATTATCCGGAAGGGAAATATTTTAAAGGATATGGCTTGTTTAGCAAGCGGTGTGAAGTGATTGATTGTTCTGATGACAATCGGAAAGGAAAAGTAAATGTTTACCGTTGCTTTCAGACTCCCAGAGGTAGAGGCGGTTGGCGATTACCAATAAATTATTTTTCATATGTGATAAGCGGTTGCTTGTGGGTGCTGTTCTTCTTTGCATGGAGAAAAAAATATGACTGCATTATCGGGCATGAACCTTCGCCCATTTTCCAGGCTTACCCGGCTTTGCTGCTTAGAAAGTTGAGAAAGACACCTTTTTACTATTGGATTATGGACTTGTGGCCTGATGCGATGATGTCGGGTGGCGGCGTGAAGAATAAAAGGTTGCTTGGATTTATAGATAAATTGGTACGGGGCATATACAGGCAGACGGATAAGATTCTTATTACAAGTAGACGGTTTTATGAACCGATTGCAGCAAAAGGTGATTTTGCTGATAAAATTATCTATTTTCCGAATTGGAGTGATGATATCCTGAAGATGCCACAAGTCTATGACATACCACAGTTGTTTGATGGATTTAGGATAATGATTACAGGAAACCTTGGTAGGTCTCAGAATCTAGAGGCTGTGACAGAAGTAATGTTGGGACTAAAAGATATTTCAGAAGTGAAGTGGGTGTTTGTTGGTGGTGGCTCACGCAAGGAATGGCTTGAGAACTTCATTAAAGAAAATGGTATGGAGGATAAGGCGGTTTGTTTAGGTCAATTCCCGTTCAAGGCAATGCCTGCGTTTATGAGAGAGGCGGATGCTATGCTAGTAACACTCAGAGCAGGTTTCGCTCATTTAGAAGCTGTGGTGCCTGCACGTCTGCAAAGCTACATGTCTGCAGGTCGTCCTGTGTTAGCAATGATCGGTTATGGGGGAGTAGACATCATAGAAGAAGCTCATTGTGGATATGCAGTACCTGCAGGTAATTCAGAAGCTTTGATAAAAGTTATCCGTGAGAAGGTTTTGGCTGATAAAGTTGCATTTGAGCGGATGGGGCAAAATGGACGTAACTATTATGAAAAGAACTATCGTATAGATATGTGTATAGACAATCTTGAAAAGATAATCGGAGTTAAATAAATAATTAATAATGGAAGAACAAAAGAAGTTAAGTGCTACATATAAGATGCTTCGTGCTCTTGGATTCAATTATTCGGAAGAAGAATACGGGCAAGTAAGCCTACGACGAGTTATAAAACAGACTTTTGGCAATATATATCGCAAACGGCTGGAAAAAATGATGGATTGGCCGATACTCGCACCCATATGTCCGCGTAAACTCAGACCTTGGTTATTGAGAAGAATAGGATGTCATATAGGTAAGAATGTTTTTATCGGTGATTATGTACGAGTAGATTTAAATCATGCCAACCTAATTTATATAGGTGACTATGCACATGTTACGGCAGGGTGTAGATTGTTATGTCATCAACGAAACTTGAAGAATTATCATGTAGGTGATAATGCGGCAAAATGTGGGTATCGGTTAGGGGAAATTCATATAGGTAAAGGGGTTATGATAGGAATGGAAAGTATGATTATGCCTGGAGTGAATATTGGTGACGGAGCTGTTATCGGTGCTCGTTCTATGGTATTGAAAGATGTTCCAGCCTACACAGTTGCTATTGGATCACCGGCAAAGGTAGTAAAAGAGTTTGCGTTGCGAGAGAGTTCTAATATAACGACGTTCCAAGAATAGGATAATGAAAAAAGTTTTGATAACAGGTGCTGGTAGCTATGTAGGCACGAAAGTGGAGAAATGGTTACAACAATATCCAGAAGAATTTCAAGTGGATGCAGTAGACACAATCAATGATAACTGGAAGAATGCTGACTTCAGTAAATATGATGTTGTTTATAATGTAGCAGGTATTGCTCATGTTAAAGCTGCAAAAGGTGAAGGACCTTTGTACTACGCTATAAACCGCGATATGGTGATTGATATTGCCAGAACTGCAAAAATAGCAGGTGTGAAGCAATTTATACACATGAGTAGTATGATTGTGTATAAAGAGGTAAAAACATTGGATGGTAAGAAAATTCATAAGGATACGGTGCCAGCACCTAATGGTTTTTATGGAGACTCAAAGCTACAGGGCGAGAAAGGCATACGAGAACTTGATTGCCCAACGTTTAAAGTGTGTATTCTTCGTCCTCCTATGATTTATGGGCCGGGATGCAAAGGTAATTTTCCTAGATTGGCCTGGTTGGGTGTAAAAGCTCCTGTATTCCCTGCTTGGCACAACAAGAGGAGTATGCTTTTTGTAGATAGTCTATGCGAATTTATACGTCAGGCCATTTTGCATGAATGTCAAGGAACATTCTATCCTCAAAATAAGGAATATGCTGATACAGTAGAAATCGTTCGCTATTTTGCGGAAAAGTACAATCATAAGATTTGGATTACTTCGATATTCAATTGGTTGATTTTGTTGTTTGGAAACCATGTGCGTGCTTTGGGAAAAATGTTCTCAAATAGTACATATGACATGGAGATGAGTAAATATGATTTTGATTATCATGTGAAAGATTTAAAAGATTCTTTTGAAGGTATTGAACCTAGAAAAAGTATGAAATGAGTATGAGCAATGCTGGAATGGCTTATATATTGAATAGAATCATAATTGAAGATAAAGACAATGTTTTACAAAGTAATCAAGCGGATATTTGATTTTATCTGTGCCTTGATAGGCATCATTGGTACATCACCTTTATGGATAGTCGGCATTATCGGAATTTTGATTTCCGACTGGGGACCGGTATTCTATACAGCTCATCGTATTGGCAAGAATAACAAACCATTCAAAATGTATAAATTTCGTTCTATGCGAGTGGTAAAAGCTGCTACAGAGGCTTCTTTAAGACCCGACGAGGATCGTATATTTCCGTTCGGTCATTTTATTCGCAAAGTGAAGATTGACGAATTACCGCAGTTGTTGAATATTTTAAATGGCACTATGTCAATAATTGGGCCACGTCCGGTAGCACAAGACCAATTTGGTATGTTTCGTTATGGAAAATGGAATGAGGCGGCAAAAGTGCCGGTAGGATTGAGCGGACCGGCAGCACTTTATGACTTTATCTATGGTGATCAGATCACAGATGAGAAAGAGTATATGGAAAAGGTATATCCTACACGTCGTGAATTAGAATATACGTATGTCCAAAAGGCTGGCATATTCTACGATTTAAAGATGATAGTATATACTGTCGTTTGCATACTCTATGCAGTGTGTGGTAAAGAATGCACTTGGATGTTGAATGAGTTTGTTGAGGATGCAAAGATGACAATGGATAAATGAACGAATACAGTACCGATCAGATGAATGATGATCAATGGTGTTAGAGTTTAGTGTAAGCAGAAGAAAATAAAATAAAAACAAATGCAATGAAATATTTATTAGTAGTAGCACATCCCGATGACGAAGTCCTGGGGGCAGGTGCATCTATGTGGAAATGGTCACATGGAGGTGATGAAGTCAATGTGGCAATAATGTGTACAGAGGCAAAGGCTCGTGCGTTCCGTCCTTCTGATGCTGAATTGGAAGACGATACGGATGCAGCTACAAACTTTATCGGTGTAAGTAAAAAGTATGAAGCAACGTTCCCGAATATTGAGATGAACACAGTGCCTCATTTGAAGTTGGTACAGTTCATTGAGAGTGCTATTCGTGAAAGTGAACCAGATATTATTATTACTCATCATCCAGCTGATACCAACAATGATCATTTGCAGACTTCAATGGCTTGCCAGGAAGCTATCCGTTTGTTCCAACGTCAGCCAAGTGTGAAGCCAGTGAAAGAATTTTGGTATATGGAAGTGCCTTCATGTAGTGAATGGGCTATTAATGATGCCATGAACTTGTTTCGTCCTAACTGTTATGTTGAGGTGGGTATGGAAGGTGTGGAAGCCAAGTGCAAGGCATTGGCAATGTACCGTGGTGTTATGCGGCCTTACCCTCATCCTCGTAGCAATGAATATATTGAGGGATTAGCGGCAATGCGAGGCAGTCAGTGGGGATGTAAGTATGCTGAAGCATTTCAAGTTGTACTGAGAAGATATTAATGTGTGGTTTATGGAGTTTATGAGAGGTCTATGGGCGTTTTGTTCTTACCTCTTTGTTCCTGGAAGGGTAAAGAAGATGCTCAATAATTGAATGTATAGTATGGAAATAAATAAACAATTACTTGAAGCTCTCTTTGCAGAAGCTAAAGAGAATCCACGTTTACGTCAGAACTTCGATTTGCGTACCTCACCTGCAGATACCAGTCAGCGAATGCTTAACGCGTTACTTCCGGGTACAGTTGTGCCCATTCATCGACATGAAGATACTACCGAAACAGTAATCTGCCTGTGTGGTAAGTTGGATGAAGTAATTTATGAGGAAGTAGTTTCGTATGAGAAGGATACGGATGATTTTCAGAAGGGGGTGAATGTACAAGATGTAGCTCGTAAGGTTGAGTATCGAGAAGTACAGCGTATCCATCTCAATCCTACAGAAACCAAGTATGGTTGTCAGATACCTAAGGGTGCATGGCATACTGTGGAAGTGATTGAACCATCTGTTATCTTTGAGGCTAAAGATGGAGCTTATGCTCGTTAAACGATGAAAAACAGATGAAATGAATAGGAAGTACTGAAAGTGCTTTTTAATACGTTATGTTATAATTGAATATTTACAATGAGATGGAAAAATGTAGGTCCCTAGATTCATGTGACAAACATAAATCCCTACATTTAGTAGATTAGGAGCAATATAGTGGTATTGTCCTAATCTCGCTCTTCATATTAGTGTTAACACTAATATGATTTCCAAAAATACCAACTGTCTGTGAAGATCGTTGATATTTTTTTATACAATAAGCCGTGGTGGAAATCTAAAAGGAGCTACTTTTGACAAGAAATTACTTGAGAATACTCTTTCACCGCATCAAAGCACGGACATCCTTTCATCGGATTCAAGTCCCGGTGTCCCACGACCAGTGCTTTCGGAAACTGTCTTTTCAACTCCCTCAACAAGGCAAGCAAAGCTCCTTTTTGCTCCAGTGTACGCGTATCTTTCGGTTTCCCGTTCGCATCCAGTCCTCCCTCATAACAAACACCTATCGAATGGGTGTTATGATTACGGCAGTGTGCTCCAATCTTTTCTAAAGCGCGTCCCCGGTGAATCTCCCCATCACGAGTGATGTAGAAATGATAGCCAATATCACGGAAACCACGGTGCAAGATATGATCCTGTCGGCAAGCCTCCGCCGAAAGGGACTTTCCTTCCGGCGTGGCACTGCAATGAATGATAATTAATGTAATAGTCCGCATGGGATTACATGCAACTTTGTATTCCGAACACACCTCCGATGGCGGTGGCTACAGTGATAATGATTTTGAGGACTAAGCTCCATACAGAGCGGGGAGATGATGATTTACTCATACAATAACAGGTTTTAAATAAATTAATAATAGTTTTCTTTTACCACAGATTTACCACAGATTTACTGTAGGTTTACCATAGGTTTACCACAGATCTACACAGACTCACACAGATAAATAATCGACTACTTTAGCAACTACCAATTCAATATAATCTGTGGAAATCTGTGTAGTCAGTGGTGAATCTTTTAGGCAGCCGGGTCAGGCGCTTCACCACCTCCATCCGGTTTCGGATCAGGGTTGTCACCCGAATCAGAACCTCCTCCGGCAGTTGTCGGTTTCTGATATTCCGCCTGCTGCTTCAACTGGCTATCGAGTTTCAGATTATTGGTCGACAGATTACCGGTGGCACGGGCTTTCAGACGCATGCCGCTAATATTCTTTTCCAACGAAAACTCTTCCAGCGTATCGGCTGCCTTACTGCGAATACCCACACCAAAAATGGCAAGATCATCAATTTTCACACACTTGCCGTCTAGCAACAATTCCTTGATGCAATCTACCATATCCGAAAGCACACCTTTGATGACACCACCGGAATACGGTGAATTGTGCTTCGACATATGTTCGGCAAGCTTTGCCAAATCAAACGTCTCGTCGCTTACTGCACGGGCGAACCACTTACCCGCATTCAAGCCTTTCTTCTGCTGGTTCTGATAAATTTTGTAACGAATCATAAAACAATAAATTAAAGGGTTAAACATATTGTCCGGGGATTCTTTTCCCTTTCGACGATACAAAAATACTACTCCGGATCTCCCGGAAATCAGCTGTGCACGGTTGTGTCTGGTAGCGGTCGGTTATTTGTCATTATAGTCGGTTATTCAATGGAAAAACGTTGGTTATATAGTCGTTTTTTGTTATTTTTGTAACAGTAAATCAGAAATATATCCATCATGAGTGAATTTAAAATACGTGCTTACGGGCGCATGGAACTGGCGCAACTCTATTCTCCGCAACTAACTGACATCGCTGCCTATCGAAAGATGAAGAAATGGATCTCTTTGTGCCCCGGACTTCTGCAACGCCTGTACGACTTAGGCTACGAATCAAAGCGACGCTCATTCACACCGTTGGAGGTGAGAGTTATTGTGGATGCTTTAGGAGAGCCTTAAATAAAGCGTCGCTTTATGGTGTATAAAGCACCGCTTTACGATGTATAAAGCTTAGCTTTACACCTCCTAAAGCGATGCTTTATGCAGGACAAACGATTGTTTCAGTCAAAACGGATGTGGTAATTGAAATGACTACTGCATCCGTAAATAAAACGGGTACAGTAGGTACACTTTTTCCGGTTCACTCATACACACACGCACGCGCATACAACCCTTTACCGTCCATACTGATTAATTTTCCGTGTTTGGTGAGACGCTTCAGCCAAGTGAGGGCTGTGTTTTCCTTAATTCCCATGGCAACTGCTTCTTCCAGTAACTGTGTACGAGTAAATTCATCACCCAGTTTCTGGAAGAGATAATCACGATCGGCATTAGGACGGTGGCTGATTTCTGTATTGGGGAGGAACGATAGAATATGCGTGGCATGACAGTAGAGAGGTGCCGCAAGACTAAGCACAGCATGAAAGTCTTCCTGTGAAATGGATACATCCCAACGAGTGATGATGTCATCTTTGCGGTTGTCCGCAGGAATCTCCTTGTCCGGTGTGAAAGGAGAGGTGGGAGAGGTCTTGAAGTCGTAGGGCTGCGGGCTTTCGAGGGCACGCAATACAGCTACTTCCGACATGATTCTGCATAGATTGACGGCCAGACGTGCCACAAAACTATACATTTCCCTTCCATTAGCTACACTGGAGCGTTCAAACAAGTCGGAAAAGACGGTGTCGATTTCTTCTTTTTGTTCATCTGTGAGTTGCAGGGTATGAATGCCGTGCGCTTTTATCACGCTCAACTTTTCTTTCCATTCCAGTCCCATAGCGGTGAATATCTCCTCCCAATCTATCTCGTTGTCCATAAATTGGCTGATCCATTTACTGATTCCGCACATGTAATAATATAATTGGCGGGAGTATGATCCGTCTTCTGCCGTCGGAATGAAAGTTTGCACCTGCGACGGCGTACCCGAAATCAGAACGGAAAGATAGCTTTTCTTCACTTCCCGGTATTCCTGGTCGGTGCGGCGGTTGTAGGACAAGCGGTCGTGGTCGAACGCTTTGCGTAGGGTGTCGCTCCAATGACCGTGGTCCGATCCGATGGCGGTGGAAAGAGTGTCCGCTTCCGCTTCGCAGATAAGTCCGGTTCCGTCGGAGTCCATGATGTTTTGTAGGATACCCGTACCGGTGTTGTTGCCCGAAATGAGGAACATCCTGTTAGGGGGCATTTGTGGAGCCTCCTTTTTGGTTCGTTCTTTTCCCATTGCATCGTACTCGGTTTTCTCTTTTTTGTATGCTTTCATCTGTATGGCCACTTCTTTGCGGATCTCGTCGTGGATAGGTTCCACGAGTAAGCGGATGTAGGAAAGGATACCTTTGCCGGAGGCCGAAGGAGCCACTACGAAACATTGGAGGCTGGGGTGATGGTATTTGCCGCCATATAGGCATCGCACGTGGCGCGACATACAAGCACCCAGGGCAGTGAGCGCTCCCAATAACATGATGTCGTGTTGTATTGGGCTGCTCCCGGCTTTTATGATACGTTGCAAAAATTCCGGCCAGTCGTTTTCCGGAAAAGTGGGCAATTGATGTTGCGGTTCACTGCCCGGTAATAGTTCTTCTTCCCCTTCTTTATCATCGGAGATATTGTCATTTCCCACCTTATTACACGCGCCCGTGTGTGTGGGAAATTTGCGTGCTGTACCTGCTGTACCTTTTGTACCTGTGGGATGTTTGGGCATTTCTTCTATGCAGATGCTTACTCCCGTCGCTTCGGCCAGGTGGAAAGCGGTGCCCAAGTGCACTTCTCCACGTTGGGTGTGGAGTGCGTTGGAGAATACCCGTTCGGCATGTTCGCGCTGATACTTGGGAGACACCCGGCACAGGCGATGGAAAAAGTCACGTCCTGCTTCACCGCAATCCGTTGCGATGGCGAATGACAATTGTACGTATTCAAGATAGGTGGGAGCAATGTCCGCTCCTGCCGCTTCGACTGCTTCGGTGAGACGGCATAAAGATTCAATATCGGTCATGTTTTGATTTTTATAAAATAATGTTTAATTATTCTCGTTTACTTGGTTCTGAACAATGCTTCCGGGTCGTAACTAAGGAAACAGGATCTCACGAGGTCTTTGCCGGAGAAATCTACTTTGGATTTCGTTTCGGAAGAAACCGCTGTTACCGTATTGTATGCCGTCTCTACGTACCGCATCGCCCAACTCATGTTTTCTGTGATATTTTTTGTATCATTTGTCGTGGAGGAATAATGGCAAGGAACAAATGCCTTTACACCCAGTCCGCTGGGGCTGATAAAGGTGAGTACAGGTTGTAGGAGAGGATCGTCATAGAGCATACGTCGCATTTCTACTGCTTCCTGATAAGAGTGGAGACCGTCCACATCTACTATCACCAGATGAGACGGGGAGACGAAATCCTTACAGCTACGGCGGGTGAATGTGCCGCAAGGGGTCACATACGGAAGCAATGATGCTTTGGCGGCTCGTATATCTGTGGCATTCCGTACTTGTGCGGTCAGGGTTTTGAGATTCTCATTGCAAGTAATCATTTGGAAAACTTGTTCGATGGAGACTTCGCAGAAGGGGATAAGCGTGGGAGGAGTCATCAGTCGGCCTTGTTTGTCTTTGATGGGAGCGATAGGTGGCATAAAATAGGACATTCTGTAGTTGTTTGACATCATTTTCTTTTTGTTATAAGTTAAAATGTTTATTTTTGCAAAAAATATGAGTGTGTTTCAAAAACACGGCATGAAGGTAGTAATAACAAAATAGACTCTACCCTGATATGTGAGGATAAAAGTTAAAATAATTAATTATTAAAGTGTGTATTTAACAACAAAAAACAAAGATGAAAAAGAAAACGGTTTGTTGCAGTGATTTGGGAGCTTATATTAATGAGTTGCTTAAACGTGCGAAATTGAAAAATGAGTATGTATGCGAGACCCTGGGTATGGGACATGATGTTTTGAATGGCATAAAAAAGGGCTAAATCTCCCATTGAACGATTATATAAAAGTAATGAATCTCTGTTTGAATGCCTACAACGAAGAGGAGATTGAACTGATTTTGAATACGTTGGTGAGAATGTATCTGCGCTACTACAAGAAGAGGATAGTGGAGTAATCCGTGAAATAATTGATAGAAAATCCCGGCTGAATAAATAAAAAGGCCGGGATTTTTTTGTTTAGGATGTCTATTTGTCATTCTTGGGAAATATCAAATGGTAGCCATACCTTTTCCGTGTGCGATAACGAAAACACAAAAAATAACATTTTATTAGGTAGAAAAAGTTTGAGGAATGCTTCGTAGTTCACAAATAATGATTAAATTTGCCGCGATTTGTAATGCGGAGTTTGCAAAATGACGAATAATACTATAAAGCATCTAGGTATTGTGGAAAACATACAGGGTTCTCATCTGTCGGTGAGGATTGTCCAGACATCGGCTTGTGCGGCATGTAGCGCAAAGGGGCATTGTTCCTCGGCGGATAGTAAGGACAAAATCATAGATATCATAGATACCGCAGCTTCTTCCTATCAGGTGGGAGAGAAGGTGATGGTGGTCGGCGAAACGTCGATGGGCATGATGGCGGTATTGTTGGCTTTCGTACTTCCTTTCGTACTTCTTATATTTTCGTTGTTTCTTTTGATGGCATTGGTAGAGAATGAACTGTATGCGGCTCTTCTTTCTCTGGCTGTCCTTATACCTTATTATTTCGTTTTATGGCTTAACAAAACGCGACTCAAACAACAATTTTCATTTACTATAAAACCAATAAATAACTAAAAACATTATGAATTTGATTCTGATTGCAGTGATTTCATTGGGAGCTATAGCGCTCGTGCTGGCCGCTATTCTTTATGTGGCTTCCAAGAAATTTGCCGTGTATGAAGACCCGCGGATTGCCCAGGTGGGAGAAGTGCTTCCCCAGGCTAATTGTGGTGGATGTGGCTATCCCGGTTGTAGCGGCTTTGCCGACGCTTGCGTCAAAGCCGGTTCGCTGGATGGTAAATTCTGCCCCGTAGGCGGACAGCCTGTCATGGCACAAATTGCTGATATCCTAGGGCTTGCAGCCGGAGAAGCTGAACCGATGGTAGCAGTGGTAAGATGTAACGGAACGTGTATGAATCGTCCGCGTATTAATCAGTACGACGGTGCGAAGAGTTGCGCTATTGCCGCTTCGCTCTATGGTGGGGAAACGGGTTGTAGTTACGGATGTCTGGGGTGTGGTGACTGTGTGGCTGCCTGCCAGTTCGATGCCATCCACATGAATCCTGAAACAGGACTTCCGGAAGTGGATGAAGCGAAATGTACCGCTTGCGGTGCCTGTGTGAAGGCTTGTCCGAAGGCGATCATCGAAATCCGTCCGCAAGGAAAGAAATCACGCCGTGTGTATATCTCTTGTGTGAATAAAGACAAGGGAGCTGTGGCACGCAAGGCTTGTACGGTGAGTTGTATCGGCTGTGGCAAATGCGTGAAGACTTGTCCGTTCGAAGCTATCACGTTGGAGAACAACTTGGCTTACATCGATCCGCACAAGTGTAAATCTTGCCGGAAATGTGTGGAAGTCTGTCCGCAGAATACCATTATCGAATTGAATTTCCCGCCGAGGAAACCGAAAGAAGAAGCTCCGGCTGCTCCAAAACCGGCTGCTGTTTCTAAAGAAGCGGTGGAAACTCCTGCACCGGCGGCAAAAGTGGAAACTCCTGCTGAAAAGGCTACAGAAGCTCCGAAAGTAACAGAATAATAACAGAATAAAATACAGAACTGTATGTTAAAGACATTTTCAATTGGTGGAGTTCATCCACACGAAAATAAATTGTCGGCACATCAACCTATTATCACAGCGGAAGTTCCTGCAAAGGCTGTTATTTTGCTGGGGCAGCACATTGGTGCGCCTGCAAAACCGGTTGTAGCGAAAGGGGATGTGGTAAAGGTAGGCACTAAAATTGCTGAACCTGCCGGCTTTGTTTCGGCAGCAATTCACTCTTCGGTCAGTGGTAAAGTGGCGAAGATTGATACTATTGTCGATGCCAGCGGTTATGCGAAACCTGCTATCTTTATCGATGTGGAAGGCGACGAATGGGAAGAAACAATCGACCGTAGCGCCACACTGGTGAAGGAATGTGAACTTCCGGCAGAAGAGATCGTGAAGAAAATTGCCGATGCCGGAATCGTTGGTCTGGGTGGTGCTTGTTTCCCTACACAGGTGAAACTTTGTCCTCCTCCTTCTTTTAAAGCTGAATGTGTGATTATCAATGCCGTAGAATGTGAACCTTATTTGACTGCCGACCATCAGCTGATGCTGGAACACGCGGAAGAAATCATGGTAGGTGTTTCCATCCTGATGAAAGCAGTGAAAGTGAACAAGGCATTTATCGGAATCGAAAATAATAAGCCCGATGCTATCGAACTGATGACTAAAGTAGCTTCCAGCTATGCAGGCATCGAAGTCGTTCCCTTGAAGGTGAAATATCCGCAAGGAGGTGAAAAGCAGCTGATCGATGCGATCACCAAACGTCAGGTGGCGAGCGGTGCGTTGCCTATCTCTACGGGAGCAGTCGTGCAGAACGTGGGAACGGCGTTTGCCGTTTATGAAGCTGTGCAGAAGAATAAACCGTTGTTTGAACGGGTGATTACCGTGACGGGAAAGTCGGTTGCGAAGCCGTCCAACTTCCTGGCCCGTATCGGTACACCGATGAAACAGTTGATTGACGCTTGCGGTGGTCTGCCCGAAGATACGGGTAAGGTGATCGGTGGCGGTCCGATGATGGGTAAGGCGCTCGTAAATATCGAGGTTCCTACTGCGAAGGGCAGTTCCGGCATCCTGATTATGAACCGGAAGGAAGCCAAACGTGGTGAAGCTCAAACCTGTATCCGTTGCGCGAAGTGCGTGAGTGCCTGTCCGATGGGACTGGAACCGTACTTGCTCGGAGCTTTGTCCGAAAACGGAGATTTTGAAACAATGGAAAAAGAAAGAATCATGGATTGCATCGAGTGCGGCTCTTGCCAGTTCACTTGTCCTGCCAACCGTCCGCTGCTCGACTATTGTCGTCTGGGTAAAGGCAAAGTGGGAGCTATGATTCGTGCACGTCAAGCTAAAAAATAACGAATATGGAAAATAAATTAATCGTATCACTATCGCCCCACGTTCATGGCGGAGACAGCGTACAGAAAAATATGTATGGCGTGCTGATTGCACTGATTCCGGCTTTTCTGGTGTCTCTCTATTTCTTCGGACTGGGTGCCCTGATTGTCACGGCTACTTCCGTTGCGGCTTGTTTGTTCTTCGAATGGGCGATCGGAAAATATTTAATGAAGAAACCGGCCACCACCATCTGCGACGGCTCTGCCATCATCACAGGTGTGTTGCTGGCATTTAATTTACCGTCTAACCTGCCTATCTGGATTATCATCCTCGGTGCACTGTTTGCTATCGGTGTAGGTAAGATGTCTTTCGGCGGATTAGGCTGCAATCCTTTCAACCCGGCATTGGCAGGCCGCGTATTCCTGCTGCTTTCTTTCCCGGTGCAGATGACCAGCTGGCCGGTAGTCGGACAGTTGACCGCTTATACGGATGCTACCACCGGTGCCACTCCGCTGGCCTTGATGAAGCAAGCCATTTACGGTGACACTGCCGCTTTAAGCCAGATTCCGGACGCATTGACCTTGCTGATCGGACAGAATGGCGGATGCTTGGGTGAAGTGAGTGCACTGGCTCTGCTGATCGGACTCGTTTATATGCTCTGGAAGAAAATCATCACCTGGCATATTCCTGTGTCTATCCTGGCTACTGTGTTTGTCTTTGCAGGCATCATGCACCTGGCAGATCCGGAAAAATACGTTTCTCCGGTATTGCAGTTGCTTTCCGGTGGTCTGATGCTGGGTGCTGTTTTTATGGCAACCGACTATGTGACTTCTCCGATGAGTAAGAAAGGGATGCTGATCTATGGTGTATGTATCGGTCTGCTGACGGTAGTTATCCGTCTGTTCGGCGCCTATCCCGAAGGTATGTCGTTCGCCATCCTGATTATGAATGCGTTCACTCCGCTGATTAACACCTATTGTAAACCAAAACGCTTTGGGGAGGTAGCGAAGAAGAAATGAAAAAGTTAGAATCATCTTTAAAGAATATGTTGCTGGTACTTACGGGAGTGACTGCTATTTCCGTTGCGTTGCTGGCTTATGTAAATGAACTGACAAAAGGCCCCATTGCCGAAGCGAACGCGAAGACACTGAACGAGGCCTTGAAAAAGGTTCTTCCCGAATTTACCAATAATCCGGTAGCGGAAAGCGATACGATCTTCAGTGAGAAAGACGGAAAGAAGAATGTTGACTTTATCGTTTATCCGGCTAAGAACGGTGAAGAACTTGTAGGAACCGCTGTCGAAGCTAAATCAATGGGATTTGGCGGTGAACTGAAAGTGCTGGTAGGCTTTAATGCCGAAGGAAAAATCTATAACTACTCTCTGTTGGCTCACACGGAAACTCCGGGATTGGGCTCTAAAGCCGACAAATGGTTCGGAGCGTATGATCCTGCGAAAGGAGAAAAGGCAGTATCTCACGAAGAGAGTACGAAATCTATTTTGGGTATGAATCCGGGTGAAGCTCCGTTGACCGTCAGCAAAGATGGGGGAGCGGTGGATGCCATCACAGCTTCTACCATTACTTCACGCGCTTTCTTGAATGCCGTGAATGCTGCTTATCAGGCCTATAAGGCCGAAGGCGGGGAAGTGAATGGTGTAACCGGTGCTTCTCAAAAAGCGAAAGGCGCGGACGCAGATGCTGCTGACGCTGCTACGGGAGCTACGATCAAAGTTGAACTAACTGATTCAGTCAGTGCTAAATAAGAAAGGAGACAGATATGAATAACTTTAAAGTAATGATGAACGGGATTATCAAAGAGAATCCTACGTTTGTACTCCTGCTCGGTATGTGTCCTACATTGGGTACTACATCATCGGCTATCAATGGTATGGGTATGGGACTGGCTACCATGTTCGTATTGATCTGCTCGAATGTGGTGATCTCTTTAATAAAGAACCTGATTCCGGACATGGTGCGTATCCCATCGTTTATTGTGGTGATCGCATCCTTCGTGACCTTGCTTCAAATGGTGATGCAGGCTTACGTGCCGGGACTGTATGCTACACTCGGTCTTTTCATTCCGTTGATTGTAGTGAACTGTATTGTACTGGGACGTGCCGAAGCCTTCGCTGCCAAGAATAACGCAGTTGCTTCTATGTTCGACGGTATCGGTATGGGGCTTGGCTTTACCATCGCCCTGACTTTGCTGGGTGCTGTCCGCGAGTTTTTGGGAACCGGTAAAATCTTCGATTTGACCATCATGCCGGAAGAATATGGAATGTTGGTGTTTGTATTGGCTCCGGGCGCTTTCATCGCTTTGGGATACCTCATTGCGTTGATTAACAGTTTCAAGAAAGCCTAATTCAATTAAATAAGAAAAGAATATGGAATATATATTGATATTTATTTCGGCAATCTTTGTAAACAACATCGTGTTGTCGCAGTTCCTGGGTATCTGTCCGTTCCTGGGCGTATCCAAGAAGGTGGAAACTGCGATGGGTATGAGCGCTGCGGTTGCTTTCGTGTTGACCATCGCTACCATCGTCACTTTCCTGATTCAGAAGTTTGTACTGGATGTTTTCGGACTGGGATACTTGCAGACGATTACATTCATCCTGGTGATTGCCGGATTGGTGCAGATGGTGGAAATCATCCTGAAAAAGGTATCTCCGGCCCTGTATCAGGCTTTGGGTGTGTTCTTGCCGCTGATTACAACGAACTGTTGTATTCTTGGTGTCGCTATCCTGGTGATTCAGAAAGACTATGACCTGCTGACAGGTGTTGTGTACGCGTTTTCTACGGCTATCGGCTTCGGTCTGGCACTGGTGCTTTTTGCCGGATTGCGCGAACAGATGAGCCTTGTGAAAATTCCGAAAGGAATGCAAGGAACTCCGATTGCTTTGATTACCGCCGGTTTGCTTGCTATGGCATTCATGGGATTCTCCGGCGTGGTGTAAGGATTTACAGTTGATGATTAAATAGGGGATTGGAAGCTCTGCTGTGTGGCGACATACAGGTTAGAGTTTCCAATTCTTTTTTATACCTAAATGCTACCAAATCGTACCTTAATTACTTTTCAGCAAATAAATTTGTGGCAGATTATTGCAATTCCATTTTATTTCCATACATTTGTAACTCAAACAATAATAAGCCGAGAAACTAACCATTTTTTATAAAGTATATGAAAGAAAGAATTTTAGTAACAGGCGGGACAGGATACATTGGGTCTCATACTGTTGTAGAACTACAAAACAGTGGATATGAAGTAATCATCATCGATAATTTATCAAATTCAAGTGCCGACGTTGTTGACAATATAGAGAAAGTTTCCGGTATTCGCCCAGTTTTTGAAAAGCTGGACTGTTTGGACTTTGCCGGTCTGGATGCAGTATTTGCAAAATATAAAGGAATTAAGGCAATCATTCACTTTGCAGCTAGCAAAGCAGTAGGAGAGTCGGTACAAAAACCGTTGCTTTACTACCGTAATAACCTGGTTTCTTTGATTAACCTTCTCGAACTGATGCCAAAACATGGAGTAGAAGGTATTGTGTTCTCTTCTTCTTGTACAGTATACGGTCAGCCGGACGAGCTGCCGGTAACGGAAAAGGCTCCGATTAAGAAAGCGGAATCACCTTATGGAAATACCAAACAGATCAATGAAGAGATTATTCGTGATACGGTAGCTTCAGGTGCTCCGATCAATGCGATCATGTTGCGCTATTTCAACCCGATTGGCGCGCATCCTACTGCATTGCTGGGTGAACTGCCTAACGGGGTTCCTCAAAACCTGATTCCATATCTGACCCAGACAGCCATCGGTATCCGTGAGAAACTTAGCGTGTTTGGTGACGATTATGATACACCGGACGGTTCTTGTATCCGTGACTTTATCAATGTCGTTGACTTGGCTAAAGCACACGTGATTGCTATCCGTCGTATCTTGGAAAAGAAACAAAAAGAAAAAGTAGAAGTATTTAATATTGGTACAGGACGTGGTGTTTCTGTATTGGAATTAATAAATGGCTTTGAAAAAGCCACTGGCGTAAAATTGAATTATCAGATTGTCGGACGTCGTGCAGGTGACATTGAAAAAGTTTGGGCTAACCCGGATTTTGCTAATAAAGAGTTGGGTTGGAAAGCCGTAGAAACTTTAGAAGATACTTTACGCTCTGCATGGAACTGGCAGCTGAAACTCCGTGAAAGAGGGATTCAATAAAAGAGAAACTTGTTTTAAATAACATAAAAGTTTAAACAAATCGTGCATGCGATTTGTTTAATTGATGCTAATCGACCTGAAGCTGTTTATGAGTATGCGAATATACGTAGATAGTACTTATGCCTCCCCGGCATAGACAGGAAAGATTGCATAGTAGTTTTGTCGTGTTTTATTTTGTGTTTGTGTTGTGACGGTACTACGACGTGAGTCGTGGTACCGTTTTTTGGTACGCCCAGCATGGATGTTCTGTTTTATAAAATATTTAGCACTAATTCTTTTGTTATCCAAAATTATTTTGTAATTTTGTATCAAATGAATAAGATATGAGAGTAGTATCACATAAGAAATTGAAAGATTTCTACGAGACGAAAGGGTGTGAAGATTCACGTGTTGCTTTAGAACGTTGGTATGATATAGCGGAAAAAGCAGAATGGCGGAATTTGTCTGATATAAAAGCGGATTTTCTATCGACTGATTATGTGGGCAATCAACACTATGTTTTTAATATCAGAGGGAACAACTATTGGCTGGTAGTGGTTGTTAAATTTACGGTGGGATACATTTTTGTCCGTTGGGTGGGAACTCATAAAGAGTATGATAAAATAGATTGTTCAACTATATAATATAATAGATATGACTAAAATAACGAAAGAACAATACGAATTTGCATTGGCAAGAGTCGAAGAACTTCTGCCTTTGGTGGACGACAGCACTCCTGCAAATGACAAGAGCATGGTGGAGCTTTCTGTTATGTCTGATATAGTGATTGCGTATGAGAAGGAACATTTTCCTCTAGAAAAACCAACCGTAGCAGAATTGATAGAATTGTCCCTTGAAGAAAAGGGGATGACACAAAAACAGCTTGCCAGTGAAATAGGGGTTAGCCCTTCACGCGTGAATGATTATATTTCGGGTCGCTCGGAACCTACTTTAAAAATAGCTCGCTTGCTTTGCCGGGTACTCAATATACACCCCGCTGCCATGTTGGGATTTTGAAAAAATAGTCAAAACATAATTGTTAGTGAGATTTATTTGTTTAATGTACCTTTGAAGCAGAATACGTCAGTTCCCCAATCAATTTCCGGTAAGACGAATCCGGGAGCAAACAGCCCGAATACGGATGAGCCGGAGCCGCTCATGGATGCGTAGATTGCTCCTTGATGATAGAGTTCTTCTTTGATTTCTCCAATGACGGGATGTTGCGGGAATACACTTGCTTCGAAATCATTGATTAACGTATCCTTCCATTCTTGTACAGGACGCTGGATTGCCTCCCTAACCGGATATTTCGGACGATGGGGATGAATGTTTGAAAAGGCTTCCCGGGTGGAAACAAAAACATTCGGTTTTATAATCATGATTTGGTAGCCGTTTAATGAAAGTTCGACCGGGGAGAAGATGTTTCCAATTCCCTCGGCAAATATCGGTCTGTTTTTGATAAAGAAAGCGCAGTCTGCTCCCAAAGTGGCAGCGTATACTTCCAATTGTTCTTCGGATACTCCCAGCTGATAATGATCGTTGAGCAACTTTAGCATGAAAGCGGCATCCGATGATCCTCCTCCCAGTCCGGCTCCTGAAGGGATGTGCTTGTATAAGTGGATTTCGATAGGAGGGAGATGAAATTCCTTATCCATCAATAAATAGGCTTTTACTACCAGATTGTCTTCAGGGTTACCGGCTATTTCCATTCCATGTTGGTGGAGAGTGAATTTTCGGTCAGCGTTAGGGGAGGTACGGATTTCCAGTGCGTCTTCCAGAGCCACCGGATAGAAAACTGTTTCCAGATTGTGGTATCCGTCCGGGCGTTTTTCCGTGATGGAAAGTCCCAGGTTTATTTTGATATTGGGAAAAGCAATCATATTTCTATTTACTATTTTACTATTTACTATTTACAGTGCTTCACATTACAATTAATCATAGCTGGATAATGTGAATCGGGAGCAAAGTTACTAAAATCTTCATTTTTCCTTATTCATTCTTCGTGATTATATTCTATCTTTGTCGTCTCGACTGGAAGAATTCCGTGATAAATGTGATAATAGAGTCTGTCCAGTCGTAAAATAATAAATAGTAAATCGTAAAATAGTAAATATCTCGATGGCCGAACAGAAAAGAAATACCCGCAATTCAAAGTCTACTAAAATACAACCGGTAAATGATTATGGTCGTATTCAGCCGCAGGCGCCTGAACTGGAAGAAGCAGTTTTGGGAGCTTTAATGATTGAAAAGGACGCTTATTCATTGGTGAGTGAAATTCTTCGTCCCGAATCTTTTTACGAACGCCGGCATCAGTTGATTTATTCTGCTATCGTCGATCTTGCGGTGAACCAGAAACCGGTGGATATTCTGACTGTAAAGGAACAACTTAGTAAACGCGGAGACTTGGAAGAGGTGGGAGGCCCCTTCTATATTACTCAATTGAGTAGTAAGGTGGCTTCATCCGCACATATTGAATACCATGCCCGTATTATTGCACAGAAATCGCTGGCGCGTGAGCTGATAACGTTTACGAGCAATATTCAGAGTAAAGCGTTCGATGAAACGCTGGATGTGGACGACTTGATGCAGGAAGCGGAAGGTAAGCTTTTTGAGATCTCACAGCAGAATATGAAAAAAGATTATACGCAGATCAATCCGGTGATTGACGAAGCCTATAAACTAATTCAGAAAGCTGCGGCTCGAACCGATGGTTTGAGTGGTCTGGAGAGTGGTTTCACGAAACTTGATAAGATGACTTCGGGTTGGCAGAATTCCGACCTTATTATTATAGCTGCCCGTCCTGCTATGGGTAAGACTGCTTTCGTTCTTTCAATGGCTAAGAATATTGCGGTGGATTACCGGAACCCGGTGGCGTTGTTCTCTCTTGAAATGAGTAACGTTCAGTTGGTGAACCGTTTGATTGCGAATGTCTGCGAGATTCCGAGCGAGAAAATCAAAAGCGGGCAGTTGGCAAATTATGAATGGCAACAACTGGACTATAAACTGAAGAATCTGATGGATGCACCGCTTTACGTGGATGATACGCCGTCTCTGTCTGTGTTTGAACTTCGAACCAAAGCGCGCCGTCTGGTACGCGAACATGGGGTGCGAATCATCATCATTGACTACCTTCAGTTGATGAATGCGAGTGGGATGGCGTTTGGTAGCCGTCAGGAAGAGGTTAGTACCATTTCCCGTTCGTTGAAAGGATTGGCGAAGGAGTTGAGTATTCCGATTATCGCACTGTCACAGTTGAATCGTGGTGTGGAAAGTCGTGAAGGTATTGACGGTAAACGACCGCAGTTGAGTGACCTTCGTGAATCGGGAGCCATCGAGCAGGATGCCGATATGGTGTGCTTTATCCACCGTCCGGAATACTATAAGATATTTCAGGATGATCGTGGTAATGACTTGCGCGGTATGGCGGAAATTGTAATCGCCAAGCATCGTAACGGTGCGGTAGGCGAGGTGTTGCTCCGCTTTAAGGGTGAGTTTACCCGTTTCTCTAATCCGGAGGACGATATGGTGATCCCGATGCCGGGCGAGCCTGCAGGAGCTATGTTAGGATCGAAAATGAATACAGGTAATGCTGGTTCCATACCTCCTCCCGCACCTGATTTTGCACCGCAGACGGAGAATCCATTCGGAGCACCGGGAGATGGACCGTTACCATTTTAGTTAATAGTTGATAGTTGATAACTGATAGTGAAAATGCTCTGCGCAACATTTCTTCTATCTGTATGTTATTCCGCATGGTAACTATCAACTATAAACTTTTTTATCTAACCTTCTCGGTCAACCGAAAAATCTTATTAACTTTGCAAATCTTTTTGAGAAACAATAAAAAATTAAATATATGAATATCTCTTATAACTGGCTGAAAGAGTATGTCAACTTCGACCTGACGCCCGATGAAACGGCTGCTGCGTTGACGTCTATTGGCTTGGAAACAGGTGGTGTAGAAGAAGTGCAAACCATTAAAGGTGGTTTGGAAGGACTGGTGATCGGTGAAGTGCTGACCTGCACGGAACATCCTAATTCTGACCATTTGCATATTACTACTGTCAATCTGGGAGACGGTGAACCGGTACAGATTGTTTGTGGTGCCCCGAATGTGGCTGCCGGACAGAAAGTGGTGGTAGCTACTTTAGGTACAAAACTTTATGACGGTGACGAATGTTTTACCATCAAGAAATCAAAAATCCGTGGGGTGGAATCTACTGGTATGATTTGTGCTGAAGACGAAATCGGTATCGGTACGGATCATGCAGGTATTATCGTATTGCCGGAAAACGCTATTCCGGGTACGCTTGCCAAGGATTATTATAATATCAAGAGCGACTATGTGCTTGAAGTGGACATCACGCCTAACCGTGCGGATGCTTGCTCTCACTATGGGGTGGCTCGTGACTTGTATGCTTATCTGATTCAGAACGGCAAACAGGCTACTTTGCAACGTCCGTCGGTAGACGGCTTTAAAGTGGAAAACCATGACTTGAATATTGAAGTGAAGGTGGAAAACAGCGAAGCTTGTCCGCATTATGCCGGTGTTACGGTGAAAGGTGTCACTGTGAAGGAAAGCCCGGAATGGCTGCAAAACAAATTGCGTCTGATCGGGGTGCGTCCTATTAATAATGTAGTGGATATTACTAATTATATCGTTCATGCTTTCGGTCAGCCGTTGCATTGCTTCGATGCCGGAAAGATAAAAGGCAATGAAGTAATTGTAAAGACAATGCCGGAAGGAACCCCGTTCGTTACGCTGGATGAGGTGGAACGTAAATTGAACGAACGCGACCTGATGATTTGTAACAAGGAAGAGGCCATGTGTATTGCCGGTGTATTCGGCGGACTGGACTCCGGTTCTACGGAAGCTACGACAGATGTATTCATTGAAAGTGCTTATTTCCATCCTACATGGGTGCGTAAGACAGCCCGCCGTCATGGCTTGAATACGGATGCTTCTTTCCGTTTCGAACGCGGTATCGATCCGAACAGTGTGATATATTGCTTGAAACTGGCTGCTTTGATGGTTAAAGAACTGGCTGGCGGTACGATTTCTTCTGAAATAAAAGACGTGTTCACTACTCCTGCACCCGATTTTATAGTTGATCTGGCTTATGAGAAAGTACATTCTTTGGTAGGAAAAGTAATTCCGGTAGAGACAATCAAGAGCATTGTGACTAGTCTGGAAATGAAGATCACTAATGAAACGGCGGAAGGGCTGACATTAGCTGTTCCTCCTTATCGTGTAGACGTGCAGCGTGATTGTGACGTGATTGAAGATATTCTTCGTATCTACGGATATAATAATGTTGAAATCCCGACTACACTGAACTCCAGCCTGACTACCAAAGGTGAACATGATAAATCGAATAAATTGCAGAACTTGATTGCAGAGCAATTGGTGGGCTGCGGATTTAATGAGATCCTGAACAACTCATTGACGCGTGCTGCTTATTATGATGGTATGGAGACTTATCCGTCCAACCATCTAGTGATGTTATTGAATCCGTTGAGTGCGGATTTGAACGCTATGCGTCAGACTTTGCTGTTCGGTGGACTGGAAAGTATTGCTCATAATGCAAATCGTAAGAATGCTGATTTGAAGTTCTTCGAATTCGGTAATTGCTATCATTTCGATGCTGACAAGAAGAATGAAGAGAAGGTATTGGCTCCTTACTCGGAAGATTATCACTTGGGCTTGTGGGTAACCGGTAAGAAGGTTTCCAATTCATGGGCACATGCAGATGAGAACAGTTCGGTATATGAATTGAAGGCTTATGTAGAAAATATATTGAAGCGTCTGGGACTGGATTTGCACAATCTGGTTGTCGGTAATCTGACGGACGATATTTTTGCTGCCGCACTTTCTATCAATACGAAGGGTGGTAAGCGTCTTGCTTCCTTCGGTATCGTGACTAAGAAGCTGTTGAAAGCATTTGATATCGACAATGAAGTGTATTTTGCCGACTTGAACTGGAAGGAACTGATGAAAGCTATCCGTTCTGTGAAGATCAGCTACAAGGAAATCTCCAAGTTCCCTGCTGTGAAACGTGACTTGGCATTGTTGCTTGACAAGAATGTGCAGTTTGCCGAAATCGAAAAGATTGCTTACGAAACAGAGAAGAAGCTGCTGAAAGAAGTGGAACTCTTCGATGTGTACGAAGGTAAGAATCTGGAAGCAGGCAAGAAGTCGTATGCGGTGAGCTTCCTGCTTCAGGATGAGAGCCAGACTTTGAATGATAAGATGATTGATAAGATCATGTCGAAACTGGTGAAGAACTTGGAAGATAAGCTGGGTGCCAAACTTAGATAAACTTAAAATTTCAATCTAAAAATATAAACCAATGGGAAGAGCATTTGAATATAGAAAGGCCGCTAAACTGAAAAGATGGGGCCACATGGCTAAAACATTTACAAGACTGGGTAAACAAATCGCGATAGCTGTAAAGGCAGGCGGTCCGGAACCTGAAAATAACCCGACTTTGCGTTCGGTGATCGCTACTTGTAAGCGTGAAAATATGCCGAAGGATAATATTGAACGTGCTATCAAAAACGCAATGGGTAAAGACCAGAGCGACTACAAGAGCATGACTTACGAAGGATACGGTCCTCACGGTATTGCTGTATTTGTGGATACGCTGACAGATAACACAACCCGTACGGTGGCTGACGTTCGTTCGGTATTTAATAAGTTTGGCGGTAATCTCGGTACAATGGGATCTCTCGCGTTCCTGTTCGACCACAAATGTGTATTCACTTTCAAGAAGAAAGACGGATTGGATATGGAAGAACTGATTCTGGATCTGATCGATTATGATGTGGAAGATGAATACGAAGAGGATGATGAAGAAGGAACAATCACTATCTATGGTAATCCCAAGAGCTATGCCGCTATTCAGAAACACCTGGAGGAGTGTGGCTTTGAAGATGTCGGTGGAGACTTCACTTATATCCCGAACGACATGAAAGAGGTGACTCCGGAACAGCGCGAAACATTGGATAAGATGATCGAACGTTTGGAAGAATTTGACGACGTGCAGACTGTTTATACCAATATGCAGCCGGAAGAGGGAGAGGAAGAATAAGACAAGGTTATGGAATATGTGTATAGAACCCAGGGAACTTGCAGCACCAACATCGAACTGAATGTGGAAGATGGAGTGGTGAAAGAAGTTGCTTTCTGGGGAGGATGTAATGGTAACCTTCAAGGTATTTCCCGCCTTGTGAGAGGAATGAAGGTAGCGGATGTTATTGCAAAACTTGAAGGAGTGCATTGTGGTGGCAGACCGACTTCATGTCCTGACCAATTGTGTCGTGCATTACATGAGATGGGATATTAATCGACTTCTTTTATTTTTGTAAAATTTGATATTTTTCAAGACCTTCGGCAATTTATTTTGTCGAGGGTCTTTTTTTGCGGGAATCCATAGAGGGGGAGTATCCGGGTGTTGTTTACTTACTTGTCGGTATTTTGAACTAAAATTGACCTTCACTCGTTATTTATAAGTATATTTGTAAGGTTAAAACTATTATGCAAAAATGAAGAATATTTTTCAAGACTTAAAACGCAAAGATCATAAACGCTATCTGGGTGGACTGGATGTTTTTAAATATATTGGTCCGGGGCTTCTGGTTACGGTAGGATTTATTGATCCGGGAAACTGGGCTTCTAACTTCGCCGCCGGTTCCGAATTTGGCTATTCCTTACTTTGGGTGGTTACATTGTCCACTATTATGCTGATTGTACTTCAGCACAATGTTGCCCATCTGGGGATCGTTACTGGGCTTTGCCTTTCGGAGGCGGCCACTAAATACACTCCCAAATGGGTGTCGCGACCTATTCTTGGTACGGCGGTATTGGCGTCGATTTCTACTTCTTTAGCGGAAATTCTGGGAGGTGCCATTGCGTTGGAAATGCTCTTTGATATTCCTATTATATGGGGAGCTGTGTTGACTACGCTTTTTGTCTCTATCATGCTTTTCACTAATTCGTATAAAAAGATAGAGCGTTCCATCATTGCATTTGTCTCCGTTATCGGGCTTTCGTTTATCTACGAACTGTTTCTGGTGGAAATAGACTGGCCGGCTGCGACAGCAGGGTGGGTGACTCCTTCTTTTCCGAAAGGAAGTATGCTGATTATCATGAGTGTGTTGGGAGCGGTAGTGATGCCTCATAATCTGTTTCTTCATTCGGAGGTGATTCAGAGTCACGAATATAATAAGAAAGATGATGCTTCTATTAAGAAGGTCTTGAAATATGAGTTGTTTGATACTCTTTTCTCAATGATTGTCGGCTGGGCGATTAACAGTGCCATGATTCTTCTGGCTGCCGCTACTTTCTTTAAAAGCGGTATTCAGGTAGAGGAACTGCAACAGGCTAAGTCATTGCTCGAACCTTTGTTGGGAAGTAATGCTGCCATCGTATTTGCACTGGCATTGCTGATGGCGGGTATTTCATCCACCATTACGAGCGGAATGGCGGCAGGTTCCATCTTTGCGGGTATTTTCGGTGAATCGTATCATATCAAAGACAGCCATTCGCAGGTAGGAGTCCTTTTATCTCTGGGAATTGCCTTATTGCTGATTTTCTTTATTGGAGATCCTTTCAAAGGATTGATTATTTCGCAGATGATACTTAGTATTCAATTACCTTTCACGGTATTTTTGCAGGTGGGACTGACGTCTTCCCGAAAGGTGATGGGAGATTATGTCAACAGTCGTTGGAGCACGTTTGTGTTGTATTCGATTGCCATTATTGTTTCGGTACTGAATATCATGCTTTTGTTTTCATAAAATGAATATAAATCAATACATATAGATCGATGAAGATTATTACTTATAATGTGAACGGACTACGTGCCGCCGTATCTAAAGGTTTGCCGGAATGGCTGGCGCAGGAGAATCCTGATATTCTTTGTCTGCAAGAGACGAAACTGCAACCGGACCAGTATCCGGGAGAGGTGTTTGAAGCGTTGGGTTACAAGTCTTATTTGTATTCGGCGCAGAAGAAAGGATACAGTGGAGTGGCCATACTTACCAAGCAGGAACCGGACCATGTGGAATATGGGATGGGAATGGAGGCTTATGATAATGAAGGACGTTTTATCCGGGCGGATTTCGGAGACTTATCGGTGGTCAGTGTTTATCACCCTTCGGGAACGAGCGGGGACGAACGACAGGCTTTTAAAATGGTGTGGCTGGAAGATTTTCAAAAGTATGTGATGGAGTTGCAGAAGTCCCGTCCCAATTTGATTCTTTGTGGCGATTATAATATCTGCCATGAGCCGATCGACATTCATGATCCTGTCCGGAATGCAACAAACAGTGGTTTCCTTCCTGAAGAGCGGGAGTGGATGACACGTTTCCTGTCTGCGGGGTATGTTGATTCTTTCCGTACGCTTTGTCCCGAAAAACAGGAATATACCTGGTGGAGCTATCGTTTTAATTCGCGTGCCAAAAATAAGGGTTGGAGAATTGACTATTGCATGGTTAGTGAGCCGGTACGCCCGCTGTTGAAACGTGCGTATATCCTGAATGAGGCCGTACATTCCGATCATTGTCCGATGGCGTTGGAAATATTATAGGATAGTAATACTTAATTTACGGGTGTCTCCTCCGTCGCGAAATTCGCAGAGGTAGACACCTTGCCATGTTCCCAGGTTCAGGCGGTGATTCTTGATGGGGATAGTGACCGAACTTCCTATCAGGGAGGCTTTTATATGGGCGCTCATATCGTCGGGGCCTTCGAGGGTATGGATGAAATAGGGGGCACCGTCGGGAACCAGTTTATTAAAGAATGTCTGGAAGTCATGCCGTACGTCCGGGTCTGCATTTTCGTTGATAGTTAGTCCGGCAGAGGTGTGTTTGATAAAGATTACCAGCAGGCCACTTTCGGGAAGTGCTGGTAGTTGTGAAATGATATCACGCGTGATTAAATGAAATCCACGCGGGTAATGAGGGAGTTGAATATCGAATGTTGTAGCCATTGTTTTATCTCTTAGAATTTGGAGGGTGGATTCAGGTCCACATAGGGGTCGTTGATAGCTGACGCCATCATTGCATTGACGGCAATTCCTGCATCCTCTTTATAATTTCTTCTCTTGTTCCATTCACGTACATCTTTGAGAGTGACATCACGTTTCTTTCTGTTTTGGGGAAAACCACTTTTTCTTTTCCTGTCAGCATATTCATCCTTTCTGGCTGCGCTTATCATAGCTTGGATGGCAATGGCTGTCGATTCTTTATATGAAATAGTTTTGTTCATATTTTCTTTTTTTTGATTTTAATCTTTACGCCCTATCTGATGCAAAGATACTTTTTTATATTTTTGTGCGAAATAAAAATGCAAAATAGTTTATGGAAGATAGAATACAGAAAGCAGTGGAGCTTTTTAAGAGCGGATACAACTGTTCACAGTCGGTAGTAGCGGCCTTTGCGGATATGTATGGATTTACACAGGAACAGGCGTTGCGTATGGGTGCTTCCTTTGGCGGGGGGATAGGACGAATGCGTGAAACGTGTGGAGCTGCCTGCGGCATGTTTTTGGTGGCGGGCTTGGAAACCGGCGCTACGGAAGCGACAGACCGGGAAGGAAAAGCTGCCAATTATGCGGTGGTGCAAGAACTGGCAGCTGAATTTAAGAAGCGTAACGGCTCGCTGATTTGTGGCGAATTGTTGGGATTAAAGAAAAAAGATCCCGTTTCAACGATTCCGGAAGAGCGTACTGCTCAATATTATAGCAAGCGTCCTTGCGCTAAAATGGTGGAAGAAGCGGCAAGAATTTGGTCTGAATATCTCGAAAAGCATCCTAAATGAAAGAAAAAATGCTTTTTTATTACAAAAACGATAAAAAAGTGCTCAATAAAGTGTTATATAACATAAAAATAACTATCTTTGTCCCCGAAATAAAATCTGAAAGTCTTTTTGACCGGATGATTTTAAGCATGTCTAACTAAAATTGCAAAGCAAATGTTGAAAGAAAAAGCTGGTGTAATTGCAGGTACTATCTGGAATACACTGAACGAAACAGAAGGAATGACTGCCAAGCAGCTTAAAAAAGCAACTAAATTGGTTGACAAAGATCTGTTCCTCGGCCTTGGCTGGTTATTGAGAGAAGACAAAGTCTCTGTGGAAGAAGTTGAAGGTGAACTCTTCATCAAATTGATCTAAGCGAGTAACTCACTTAAGCAATAAAAAAATGCGTTGGTACATAATCATAATGTTATCAACGCATTTTTTTTTATTCCACCATTTACGTATCTTTGCACACCAAAAAGATAAAATAATAAGAATTCAGAATGAAGAATATTCGCAACTTTTGCATTATTGCTCATATTGACCACGGTAAGTCAACGTTGGCCGACCGTCTGTTGGAGTTTACTAACACCATTCAGGTGACTTCAGGGCAGATGCTTGATAATATGGATCTGGAAAAAGAAAGAGGGATCACTATCAAGAGCCATGCGATCCAGATGGAATATACTTATCAGGGGGAGAAGTATGTCCTTAACCTGATTGATACTCCGGGACACGTGGACTTTTCGTATGAGGTGTCACGTTCTATCGCTGCATGTGAAGGGGCATTGCTGATTGTCGATGCTTCGCAGGGAGTGCAGGCGCAGACGATCTCGAATCTGTATATGGCCATTGAACACGACCTTGAGATTATTCCGGTTATCAATAAATGCGATATGGCGAGCGCCAATCCCGAAGAAGTGGAGGACGAAATCGTTGAACTGTTGGGTTGCAAGCGCGAGGAGGTAATCCGTGCATCCGGTAAAACGGGTATGGGAGTGGAAGAGATACTGGCTGCTGTGATTGAACGTATTCCTCATCCCGAAGGGAATGAAGAGGCGCCGTTGCAGGCTTTGATTTTCGACTCTGTATTCAACTCTTTCCGTGGAATTATAGCTTATTTCAAGATTGAAAACGGCACGATTCGCAAGGGCGACAAGGTGAAGTTTTTCAATACGGGAAAAGAGTATGATGCCGATGAAATAGGGGTGTTGAAAATGGATATGGTGCCTCGTAACGAACTTCGTACGGGGGATGTAGGATATATAATTTCCGGTATCAAAACTTCCAAAGAGGTGAAGGTGGGAGATACCATTACACATATTGCCCGTCCGTGTGACAAGGCTATTGCCGGGTTTGAGGAGGTGAAGCCGATGGTGTTTGCCGGAGTGTACCCGATTGAGGCGGAAGATTTCGAAGATCTTCGCGCGTCTTTGGAAAAGTTGCAGCTGAATGATGCGTCGTTGACTTTCCAGCCGGAGTCTTCATTGGCTTTGGGTTTTGGTTTCCGTTGCGGTTTCCTCGGATTGCTCCACATGGAGATTGTGCAGGAGCGCTTGGATCGTGAGTTTGATATGAATGTGATTACTACGGTACCGAACGTGTCCTACCATATATATGATAAGCAGGGCAATATGAAGGAGGTGCACAACCCCGGTGGTATGCCCGACCCGACGATGATTGACCATATCGAGGAACCGTATATCAAGGCGTCTATTATTACCACTACCGATTATATCGGTCCTATTATGACGCTTTGTCTGGGTAAACGCGGTGAATTGATTAAACAGGAATATATCTCCGGTAACCGGGTGGAAATCTATTACAATATGCCTTTGGGAGAAATTGTGATTGACTTTTATGATAAGTTGAAGAGTATTTCTAAAGGGTATGCGTCGTTTGATTATCATCCGAATGGTTTCCGTACTTCGAAGCTGGTGAAGCTGGATATTTTGTTGAACGGTGAGCCTGTGGATGCACTTTCTACTTTGACACATATTGACAATGCTTACGATATGGGACGCCGGATGTGTGAGAAGCTGAAAGAGCTTATTCCGCGCCAGCAGTTTGATATTGCCATTCAGGCAGCTATCGGGGCTAAGATTATTTCCCGTGAAACGATTAAGGCTGTTCGTAAGGATGTGACAGCGAAGTGTTATGGTGGTGACGTGAGCCGTAAACGTAAACTGCTTGAAAAGCAGAAAAAAGGTAAAAAACGAATGAAACAAATCGGTAACGTGGAAGTGCCGCAAAAAGCCTTCCTCGCCGTACTGAAGCTGGATTAAAAATACTGCCGCAAGCAATTTTTCAGAGATATGTTCTGAACAAATTGACTTGCGGTTAGTTTTTAATACACCAGGTGATTGCCTTCTGTCTGCAGAGCTTTCCTTGGCAATTACTTTTTAGCAACAAACAACTATAAATATGAGAAAAGTTCTGTCTTTTTCGGGCTTCCTGATGTTGGGGCTCGTGGTTTCGCAATTCCTGCCGATGATGGCAGGAGATGGGTATGGAGCTGTTAAATCCATATCGAATGTACTACTCTATGTATGTCTTAGTTTTATAATGATTAATGTAGGCCGTGAGTTCGTCCTTGATAAAACGCGGTGGAAAAGTTACGCTCAAGATTATTTTATAGCCATGGCTACGGCTGCTTTACCATGGTTTATGATTGCCATTTATTATGTGTTTATTTTGCTTCCGCCCGAGTTTTGGAATAGTTGGGAAGCATGGAAGGAGAATTTATTGTTAAGCCGTTTTGCTGCACCTACATCAGCCGGTATTCTGTTTACGATGCTGGCGGCTATCGGACTGAAGTCCAGTTGGATTTATAAGAAAATACAGGTATTGGCAATTTTCGATGACTTGGATACGATTCTTTTAATGATTCCTCTTCAGATTATGATGATCGGGCTGCGCTGGCAGTTGATTATTGTGGTGGTGATTGTGTTCTTGTTGTTGTCGATTGGCTGGCAAAGATTGAATAAGTATGATTGGCGTCAGGACTGGAAGGCTATCCTCTTTTATTCAGTGATTATATTTCTGGCTACTCAAATACTGTATCTGGGGAGTAAAGAATTGTATGGGGACGAGGGAAGTATTCATATTGAAGTCCTGTTGCCGGCATTTGTTCTGGGTATGATTATGAAACATAAGGAACATGACACACCTGTAGAACGAAAGGTATCTACCGGGATTTCATTTTTCTTCATGTTCCTGGTGGGAATGAGCATGCCGCATTTTATCGGAGTGAACTTTGCGGAGACTCATGCAGGTTCTTATTCTGTAACGGGATCACAGGAGATGATGTCGTGGGGAATGATTATGTTTCATGTGGTGATTGTCTCTTTATTGTCGAATATAGGAAAGCTTTGTCCGATGTTCTTCTATCGTGACCGGAAATTAAGTGAGCGACTGGCTCTTTCCATCGGTATGTTTACCCGTGGTGAGGTAGGGGCCGGAATCATTTTCATTGCATTGGGGTATAATTTGGGTGGTCCGGCATTGGTTATTTCAGTGCTTACTCTGGTATTGAATCTGATTCTGACGGGTATCTTCGTTCTTTGGGTGAAGAATTTGGCTTTGCGGAGTTATGCGGATTGATGTGATATGGAAATGTTATAGAGCATTTTCTGTTTAGTGTCGAGGTGTGTCGAAACACTTTCTCTAATTTTTTAGGCACGGATTATACAAATTGCACGGATAAGTTTATTTTCTTTCCGTGTTTATCGTGTAATCCGTGCCTAAATAATATCAGTTAGTAATCTGTCAAATCGTCCTCTACGTCAATAGGGAGAATCTTTTGGCTTTCTTCATGTGGCAACTGTTCCACTTGCCGCAGTTTGCGTTCGATGGCACGTGTTCGTTTTCCCATGACTTCTTCGAGTTGGTCACCGGCGCTTTGCAGGTTCTTTTGTACTTTTTCAAGTAATCCTCCGAATTTACTGAATTCTGTTTTGACAGCTCCCAATACGGTCCAGACTTCTCCGGTACGTTTTTGGATAGCCAGTGTGCGGAATCCCATCTGAAGACTGTTGAGGATGGCGCCTAATGTTGTCGGTCCCGTAACTACAATCTTATACTCTTTTTGGAGTGTTTCGATGAGACTGGTACGTCGGATTACTTCGGCATATATGCTTTCAAATGGTAGGAACATGATGGCAAAATCTGTGGTAAAAGGCGGGTCTACATATTTATCATGGATGTCTTTTGCCATCTTTTTGATTGTATTTTCCAATTGCTTGCCGGACGATTCCATCAATGCTGTGTCTCCCGCTTCGAATGCATCGTAATATTGTTCGTATACATCTTTCGGAAATTTGGCGTCGATGGGGAGGTAGACGGTGCTGTTGGCATCATCTTTTCCCGGAAGTTTGATGGCAAATTCCACAAATTCGGTTCCGCTCTTTTTTGTTTTGACATTGGCGTCATACTGTTCGGGGCTCATCATTTGTTCTAAGAGTGCACCCAGTTGGACTTCGCCGAACGTTCCTCTCATCTTTACGTTGCTCAATACCTTTTTTAGTCCGCCGACATCTTGGGCGAGAGATTTCATTTCTCCCAGTCCTTTTTGTACGTTCTCAAGTTGTGAACGGACGATTTCGAATGATTGGCCGATACGTTCATTCAGGGTTTTCTGGAGCTTTTCTTCTACCATCAGGCGCATATCATCCAGTCGTTTCTCGGTGGATTTCAGTAATGCTTCCTGCTGGCGGGCCATCATGTCGAATTTCTGTCGTTGCAGTTCTCCGGTGGTCATCATATTCTTGTGCAGAACATCTTGGAGCTGTTGCATATTCTGGTTCAGCGTTTGCGTCATTTCCATGCGAAGTTCCCGGATGCTGCGGTTCAGTTCTTCCCGGTTTTCCTGCATTTGCTGACGCAAGGCTATTTGTAATTGTTCTGCTTGAGTTTGATTGTTGCCTTTGGTTAGTGATAATACAAGTAGGACTATCACTAACACGGCAATAACAATAAGTAGAATCAGTTCCATCAATATGTCAGAATTTCGTTTCCGGTTTCAGTTATCAGAATCATATTTTCCCATTGGGCGGAAGGCAGTCCGTCGTCGGTGCAGACGGTCCATCCGTCGGCATCGTCTACAAACACTTCGTAGGTTCCCATATTAATCATGGGTTCGATGGTGAAGGTCATGCCCGGAACGATCATCATGCCTGTGCCCCGGCGTCCGAAATGTTCTACGTCCGGTTCTTCATGGAATTGCATCCCTACACCATGTCCGCAGAGATCACGGACTACGCTGAATCCGTTCTTTTCTGCATGTTCCTGGATGGCGGCGCCTACATCACCCAGCTGTTTCCAGGGTTGTGCGGCAGCAATTCCTATTTCCATACATTCTTTGGTTACCTGTACTAACTTTTGCATATCGGGATTGACGTCTCCAATCATAAACATACGGGATGCATCGGAAAAATATCCTTTGTAGATGGTGGAAACGTCCACATTGATAATATCTCCGCTTTTCAGAATCTCATTTTTATTGGGTATTCCGTGGCACACTACATCGTTGATGCTGGTGCAAACGCTTTTGGGAAATCCTTCGTAGTTGAGTGGGGCAGGGATGGCACCGTGACTGGTAGTGAAATCATACACTAGTACATCAATTTCTTCGGTGGACATGCCTTCCCGGATATTCTCTGAAATATAGTCCAGCAGTGCAGTATTGATTTTGGCACTTTCCCGGATACCTTCCAGTTGCTCGGGAGTACGGAGTACTTTGCGCGGTGGAAGTTTATAACCTTGCTTTCTGTATTTCTGTATTTTTGCTTCTACTTCTGCCGGATAATTAGAGGGGGTAAACCGGAATCCCTTGATAAAGTTCTTCATTATTATAGCATATTTAATCGTATGACAAAGGTACGAGAATAAATGGAAAATATGCTTTCTTGTTTTCTAAAACTTTTCGATTCCTGATTGTCGGCACGGGTTACCATTCGTATGAAACACTAATTTGAGGTATCCATTCCCATCTTTTGCGGAGGACATTGTATTGGTATTGTACCCCTGTTTTAATTTTCCAGTTTTTATTTATTTTGAGAACAACATTACTACCCAATTGGGTGGGTTCCACTTCGGAAGGGAGGCCCCGGTGTTTTCGGGTATCAAGGTTTTGTACGCCATATATGTTGAGAGACCATTTGGGAGATAAATTATATTCTATTTGGCTTTGGATATGAAAGCAACTGGAATTTTCTGCAAAGTTACTTTTACTGTGCAATACAAGATTCTTGTTTATTCTTAACCAGGAGTAAGTGGGTAAAAAGGTGGAACCCGGTTTTAGGAATGTCTGATAAGTGTGAATGGAAGGTTTTGAAAAAATCATGGAAGATTTTAAAGTCGGTAGTGTGGGATCAAAATCTACGAATGGTTTTCGAGAGTACATGTTTTGCTCTACTTTTTCGATAAACTTTCTATTTATCTTGATCTCCTGACCGGATTCCAATATTTGCTGAAGTCTCAATGAATCCTGTTTGTTCCATTCTTGTCCTGTTGCGGCTAAGGGAAACAATAATAGGCAAAAAATATTGATTTGATATTTTCGAATGTCCATACACTGTGCTAGTAAAGTTTATTGTATGGACGGTGGAAAACAGGAAATGCTGCTCTAAACGATTAGTGACTGGTAATAATTTCACATAATATGAGAATACTTTTCTTTTATTTATGATAGTTTTTTAGCTTTGAAAACCGGTTGTATCTTCTGAATTTCCGATTCAAAACCAAACCAGTAACCATGTCCTTCTTCATCGGTGGGAAGGAAACATAATCGTAGATTCTCGCGATATGCTCCGTATTCTATTTCCCAGCTTTCAGGTGGTAGCTGTCTTTTTGTTCTTACTTTTTCTGCCGGATCTTTTTTTAATGACATACCTGCTTCTATCCATGCAATGCTGACTTGTGTCAGGTAGTCGGGATAATGATTCTTGCAGAAGTCATAGAGGATTAATCCTCTTTTTTCCAAGCTAAGAGGGGTGTCAATCACATCTGTTTGAACTAAATGATCGAGTAACTCATGTATAAAATGAGGGTTTTCGAGAATGAGTATCCGTGTGATGCTTCGCCAAGTTGGGGTATTATAAAAACCGTCTAACAGACGGGACAGATAATGCGCTGTCTGTAGTTCATCTACGGTGATTTCACGAGTTTGAAGAACTTCGTATGGAGGGAGTGGAGAGTACTGTATGCCTAATTCGTCCGCTCTTCTTTTCATTTCGGTGCCCGGAAGTAATTTGAGGGATTCCAGTTGGATTTCTCCTGCGCCATACTCTGCTAAAGTACGGACATCATCGAAAATTTCTGATAGATGGTAGAGTGGGAGCCCTGCTATTAAGTCGGCATGAGTTTCCATGTTTTCAAGTGAACATAGATACTTGAGTCCGGCCAGAGCATCGGAGAGTTTTCCTATTCTCCGGCTTTGTTCAAGCACGTTTTCCCGAAGGCTTTGGATTCCGGCTTCCAGGTGCAGCAGTCCTTTAGGAAGGGTGGCTAATTCCTGTTTGAGTTCATCGGAAAGGAGTGCAGGATGAATTTCCAGATGAAAACAGATATCCGGGTATTCGCGGAATAGATTTAATAGCTCTTTTGCCCGTTTGTTATTGTAATTGAACGTGCGGTCCAGTACCCTCACATTCTTGATTCCGTGTTGGTGTATCACGTCAAGACGTTTCCGGGTTGCTTCAAGAGATAGGGTGCGGACCGGTTTTTCACCTCCACTGACACAAAAGGCACAGGTGTTAAAACATCCGCGGGTAGTTTCTAATTGCACAAAGGGCTTGCTCCAATTGAAGAAACGGCTCTCTTCAGGAGGGACTAATTCGGAAAAGTTCATGACACGGGCGAGCCCGTTGTCCTGGTATTTTTCCGATTCATCCAGATAGCAGAGTCCTGTGATTGATTTCCATTCTTTTCTTTGCTGATTCCACACTTTTAACCATAAAGGAAATACTTCTTCGCCTTCTCCGCGAAACACTCCGCTTACAAATTTGTTCTTATATAAGAAAGCTTCATTATCTCCTAAAAACTCGGGACCTCCGAGTATAACACAGCAGTGAGGTAGTAACGCTTTTGCGCGTGAAACGATGTGCAGGAGTTGCTCGTGATTAAATAGCCAGTTGGTAGCTGCAATGATGTCCGGTTGATGGCGGTAGATTTGATTGACAACACTACCGGTATTTTCATTGATAGTGGCGGAGACTGTACACCATTCAATGTCTGTATTATTTGCTATCTGGGCATGTAAGGCTGGCAATGCCAGCGAAGAATGAGCGTACGAACTATTTAAATCAAGCCAAAGAAGTTTCATGTGGAAAATTTAATATTATCTTTGCAAAGTTACTACAAAAAAGTGAAATGCGGAAAGATATAGTGATAGAATTGAGTTACAAGGGTTTTGGTTGAAGTGGCGATAATCCGTGAAGCCATTACAATCCCTGCCGAAGCCAAATCCTGACGCCGCTACGTTACTTGTTCGTAACCATGCCCGAAAATGCGACAAACGGGTACGAATAGCGAAACAAGGCTCTAAGGAATAGTGAGTTATCCATAACTCATGCGAAAAATCAGGTTACGGAAAAAGATTGCGCCGTTCCTCCCCGTTTTGCGTACCAACACCGGACTCTTCACCAACTAATTTTGAAACCCAAAAATTAAGGACAATGAAGAGTACATTTTCAGTAATCTACTACCTCAAGCGTCAGGTAGTGAAAAAGGACGGGACAGTTCCCGTCATGGGACGCATCACGGTGGACGGCAGCCAGACACAGTTCAGCTGCAAACTGACTGTCGATCCGAAACTGTGGGACACCAAAGGTGGACGTGTCACGGGCAGAAGCACGGCGGCACTCGAAACGAACCGTATGCTTGACAAGATGCGGGTACGCATCAACAGGCATTATCAGGAAATCATGGAGCGTGACAACTTCGTCACGGCGGAGAAGGTGAAGAACGCCTTTCTCGGACTGGAACACCGCTACCACACGCTGATGCAGGTGTTCCGCCAGCACAACGAGGACTACGAGAAGCAGGTGGAGGCAGGCATGAAAGCCAAAGGCACGCTGCTGAAGTACCGCACCGTTTACAAGCACATGCAAGAGTTCCTCGACATCCGCTACCATGTGAAGGACATCGCCCTAAAAGAGCTTACCCCGGCTTTCATCTCCGACTTCGAGATGTTCCTGCGCACGGACAAGCACTGCTGCACCAATACCGTGTGGCTGTACGTCTGCCCGTTACGGACGATGGTATTCATCGCCATCAACAACGAGTGGCTGACGCGCGACCCGTTCCGCGAGTATGAAATCAAGAAGGAGGAAACAACACGCAGTTTCCTGACCAAAGATGAGATCCGCCTGCTGATGGAGGGGAAACTGAAAAACGCCAAACAGGAATTGTACCGCGACCTCTACCTGTTCTGCGCCTTCACGGGGCTGTCGTTCGCGGATATGCGCAACCTTACGGAAGAGAATATCCGCACCTACTTCGACGAACACGAGTGGATAAACATCAACCGCCAGAAAACGGGCGTGGTGTCCAACATCCGCCTGCTCGACATCGCCAACCGCATAATCGGCAAATACCGGGGACTGTGCGGGGACGGCAGGATATTTCCCGTTCCGCATTATAACACGTGCCTTGCCGGTATCCGTGCCGTCGCCAAGCGTTGCGGCATCACCAAGCATATCACGTGGCATCAGAGCCGCCACACGGCAGCCACGACGATATTCCTCTCCAACGGTGTTCCCATCGAAACGGTCAGCTCCATGCTCGGACACAAGAGCATAAAGACGACGCAGATTTACGCAAAGATAACCAAAGAGAAGCTCAATCAGGACATGGAGAACCTTGCCGCAAGATTGAACGGCGTCGAGGAATTTGCAGGTTGCACCATCTAAAAAGAAAAGCCATGAAACGTGACACAATCATCATCGAGGACAAGGCAGTCAGCGTAACCGGTAACGACGTGTGGATGACCGCCACCGAAATAGCCGGATTGTTCCATACGACCGTCCCGGCAGTGAACGCCGCCATCAGAGCCGTCCGCAAGTCGGACGTGCTGAACGACTACGAGGTGTGCCGCTACATGCAGCTTGAAAACGGGCTGCACGCGGACGTGTACGCCCTTGAAATCATCATCCCGGTCGCTTTCAGGGTGAATACCTACAACACCCACCTGTTCCGCACATGGCTGGTGGGAAAGGCACTCTCACAAGAGAAACGGCAGACATACGTGATGTTCATACAGAACGGAAAAGCCGGGTATTGCTGATTGCACATACCCCATAAGACAAGTAAACGGGTAGCACCACAAAAGGTGTCACCCGTTTACTTTTTCATGAAACCGCCTCACTCCAGCGGCTTGCGGTAGTTCGCTTCCAGTACCCCGCGCAGCCCCGTTTCCGGGTAAAGCACCTTCCCTCCCAAAAGTATGAAGGGCAACACGCGGTTGTTGCGGTATTCCTGCAAGGTGCGCCGGCTCACACGGAGCAGTTCCGACACCTCGCCGTCCGTCAGGTAACGTTCCCCGTCCAGCGGAGGACGGTAGCTTTCCAGAAATGCGGACAGCCATTTCGAGCCTTTGCGCATATCCTGCACCACAGAGGCTATCGGCTCGTCTTCCATCGTAAAAACATCGTTGTTCTCGTTCATCATAACTTCGGATTCAGTGGGTGAATAAATCAAATCATCTGCCGTGCGGATAGAGCGTGCCGACAAGCGGTATCAGCCGCTTCACCTCCTCTGGCTTGTAATAGAACCTGCGGTTTATCTGCGAGTAGCCGATAAGCCGCCTGTCACGCAGCGTCTGCAACGTGCGCGGGCTTATTCTCAACTGCCCGCAGACCTCCTCGCCCGTGAGCCATCTTTCCATGCGCCCCGTGTCGCTTTTGCGCCTCAGGGCGGCGACCTTCTCCGAGAGTGCGCCGAATGCCGCCACCATCATCTCGAAAGTCTTTTTCTCGATAGATACTATTTCCATATTCATGTCATTTAGAGTTTGCCGCAAAGGTAACGAAACGGCATACAAGACGTATCGTTTTCCGCTGAAAGGCTGCCTGTTGCGCCGTTTGACCGGGTTACGGAGCCATCTTCCGCAAAAATCTTACGTGAGTCACGTAGTGAGTTGTTAAAGCCCCTTTTGTTTATTGCCGAATTTTGTCGCAGAAACAAAAAGAAAGGACTGAACATGAAAGTGATAACAATGGAAAGTTCCGCCTACAAGGAGATGATGGCGCAGATTGCGAACATCGCAGGGTACATCCGCGAGGCAAGGGACGAGAAGAAACGGAAGCGGGAAACCGAAGACAAGCTGCTTGACACGGCACAGGCGGCGAAGATGCTCAACGTGAGCAAGCGCACCATGCAGCGTATGCGCACCGACCACCGTATCGAGTATGTGGTGGTACGCGGAAGCTGCCGCTACCGCCTTTCCGAGATACTGCGGCTATTGGAGGACAACACAGTAAGGAACGAGGAAGGGACAATAGACACCCTGTTCCACAACCACACGCTGCGCACGGGCGGCAAACCAAAAGGAAGGAGGACATAGGTCATGGAACTGCTCACACGAAACAACTTCGAGGGCTGGATGCAGAAGCTGATGGAACGGCTCGACCGTCAGGACGAACTGCTGCTGGCGATGAAGGCTGAGGGGAAACAGCCCACTATCACGGAAAGCATCCGCCTTTTCGACAATCAGGATTTGTGCATGTTGCTCCAGATAAGCAAACGCACCCTCCAACGCTACCGCAGCGTAGGCGCATTGCCCTACAAGACGCTGGGCAAGAAGACCTATTACAGCGAGGAGGACGTGCTGACATTCCTTTCCAACCATATCAAGGACTTCAAAAAGGAAGATATAGCCTTCTACAAGGCTCGTATCCATAATTTCTTTCATAAATAACCCATTAAAACATTTTTCAGATGGCAAAGAAAAAAGACGAAAAGGACGTGCTGGTAGTCCGTGACGAGAAGACAGGCGAGATCAGCGTGGTAGCCGGGCTGAACGCGGACGGCACACCCAAGCGCACCCCCGCAAAAGCGGAGAACGCGCAGAGTTTCCTGCAATTCGACCGACATGGCGACGTGCTGGACAACTTCTTCAAGAACTTCTTCCGGCAGTGCAAGGAACCCAGCCGCTTCGGTTTCTACCGCATTGCGGCAGACCAAGCTGAAAATCTCTTAGAGGTGATGAAGCAACTGCTGAAAGACCCCGAAGCGAACAAGGAGCTGCTCGCCCCTCACAAGGTGGACACCTCCGACTATGAGAAGAAGGTGCAGGAAGAGATGGCAGCACAACAGACAGAGAAACAAGAACCTCAAAAACAGGAGAACATGGAACAACGGAAAGAACAGCAACAGGACAAATCCGAACAGATGCAGGGCAAACGTGGCTACCAGCCCATCGACGAGAGTAAAATCAACTGGCAGGAGCTGGAGGACAGATGGGGCGTAAAGCGGGACAACCTTGAAAAGTCCGGCGACCTTACGAAGATGCTCAACTATGGCAAGTCCGACTTGGTAAAGGTCAAACCGACCTTCGGCGGCGAATCATTCGAGCTGGACGCCCGCCTCTCCTTCAAGAAGGACGGTGAGGGAAACATCAGCCTCGTGCCGCACTTCATCCGCAAGGAGCAGAAGCTGGATGAGTACAAGGAACACAAATTCTCCGACAATGACCGGAAGAACCTCCGCGAAACGGGCAATCTCGGTAGGGTCGTGGACATTGTGGACAGGGAAACGGGCGAGATCATCCCCTCCTACATCAGCATCGACCGCAAGACGAATGAAATCACGGACATTCCGGCAAGCAGGGTGCGCATCCCGGAGCGCATCGGCAAGACGGAAATCACCACGCAGGAGCGGGACATGCTCCGCGCCGGACTGCCCGTACGCGACAAGCTCATCGAGCGCAACGACGGCAGAAAGTTCGTCACCACCCTGCAAGTGAACGTGGAGCAGCGCGGCGTGGAGTTCGTGCCGGGAACCGGCAAGTCGCCCCGTACCGCACAGACACAGGAAACCAAAGGCGACACATCGAAAAGTCAGGCGCAGGGCGGGGAAAATGCCGCACAGACCAAGAAGGAGCAACGCCGCAACACGTGGACGAACGAGGACGGCAGCATCCGCCCCATCAGCAAATGGAGCGGCGTGAGCTTCACCGACCAGCAGAAAGCCGACTATGTGGCGGGTAAAGCCGTGAAGCTGGAGAACGTGACCGACAAGCAGGGCTTCCATGCCACGATGTATATCAAGTTCAACCCGGAGAAGGGACGCCCGTACCGCTACGACACGAACCCTGACAATGCACAGCAGGTTGCTCCGTCCAACGAGAGCCGCACGCAGGTGGCGGTGAACAACGATGGCAAGACCAACGAGGCTACAAAGAATCTGAGAGAGCCGTTGCAGAAAGGTCAGACCAACCCGAAGGACGCCCGCCAGCAACAGCAGCAGGAGAAGCCGCAGAAGAAAACGGGCAAGGGCATGAAAATGTAATCCCGTGTCCGCCACTGAATCCAAAATAAAATCCAAAGTATCAACAAAAAAGAAGAAGACATGAAGACAATCATTGCAGAAAAGCCCTCCGTGGCACGTGAAATCGCCCGCATCGTGGGCGCGACAAAGAGAGAGGAAGGATATTTCGAGGGAGGCGGTTATGCCGTGACATGGGCATTCGGACACCTCGTTCAGCTTGCCATGCCCGACGGCTACGGCGTGCGCGGATTTGTCCGTGACAACCTCCCGATTATTCCCGACACATTCACGCTCGTCCCCCGTCAGGTCAGGACGGAGAAAGGTTACAAGCCCGACAGCGGCGTGGTGTCGCAGATAAAAGTCATCAAAAGACTGTTCGACACAAGCGAACATATCATCGTGGCGACCGATGCCGGACGCGAGGGAGAGCTTATCTTCCGCTACCTCTACCACTATACGGGTTGCACCACTCCTTTCGTGCGCCTGTGGATCAGCTCTCTCACCGACAAAGCTATCCGCGAGGGACTGCGGAAACTCGAAGACGGCAGCAAATACGACAACCTCTACCTCGCCGCCAAAGCGCGGAGCGAATCCGACTGGCTCGTGGGCATCAACGGCACACAGGCGTTATCCATCGCCGCCGGACACGGCACGTATTCCGTGGGGCGGGTGCAGACACCAACGTTGGCTATGGTATGTGAACGCTACTGGGAGAACCGCCGCTTTACGTCCGAAGCATTCTGGCAGCTCCATATCGCAACGGACGGTTGCGACGGCGAAGTCGTGAAATTCTCATCCTCCGAGAAATGGAAAGAGAAAGAACCGGCGATGGAACTATATAATAAGGTAAAGGCGGCAGGTTGCGCCACTGTCACGAAAGCCGAGCGCAAGGAGAAGACGGAGGAAACTCCCTTGCTCTACGACCTGACCACGCTCCAGAAAGAAGCCAACGCCAAGCACGGCTTCACGGCGGAACAGACGCTTGAAATCGCGCAGAAACTCTACGAAAAGAAGTTGATAACCTATCCGAGAACGGGAAGCCGCTACATCCCCGAAGACGTGTTTGCCGAAATTCCCAAACTGCTCGCTTTCATCGGCACACAGCCCGAATGGAAAGACAAGGTGCGGGCAAAAGCCGCCCCGACACGCCGCAGCGTGGACGACGGCAAGGTGACAGACCACCATGCCCTGCTCGTCACGGGTGAGAAACCGCTCTTCCTCTCCAAAGAGGACAATACCATCTATCAGATGATTGCCGGGCGCATGGTCGAGGCATTCTCTGAGAAATGCGTCAAGGATGTGACCACTGTCACGGCGGAATGTGCCGGAGTGGAGTTTACCGTAAAAGGCAGCGTCGTGAAGCAAACCGGATGGCGTGCCGTCTATGGCGAGGAAAAAGAGGAAATTACCATCCCCGGCTGGCAGGAAGGCGACACGCTGACACCGAAAGGCTCGTCCATTACCGAAGGAAAGACCAAACCCAAGCCGCTGCATACCGAAGCCACCCTGCTCTCGGCAATGGAAACGGCGGGCAAGGAAATTGAGGACGACGCACTGCGGCAGGCGATGAAGGACTGTGGCATCGGTACTCCCGCCACACGCGCCTCCATCATCGAAACGCTTTTCAAGCGCGGTTACATGGAACGCTGCAAGAAGTCGCTTGTTCCCACCGAAAAAGGACTTGCCCTCAATTCCGTCGTCAAGACGATGCGCATCGCCGATGTTGCCATGACGGGCGAATGGGAAAAGGAGCTGGCGCGTATCGAGCGCGGGGAACTGTCCGACGACACCTTCCGCAAGGAGATAGAGGCGTACACACGTGAGATAACCTCCGAACTGATCTCGTGCGACAAGCTCTTCGGCAGCCGTGACTCCGGCTGCGCGTGTCCCAAGTGTGGCACGGGCAGGATGCGGTTCTACGGCAAGGTGGTACGCTGCGACAACACGGAGTGCGGACTGCCCGTGTTCCGGCTGAAAGCGGGACGCACCCTGTCCGACGATGAAATCAAAGACCTGCTCACCGAAGGGCATACCAAGCTGCTCAAAGGGTTCAAGAGCAAACAGGGCAAGAGTTTCGATGCTGTTGTCGCCTTTGACGGGGAATATAACACGACTTTTGTGTTCCCGGAGGCTAAAAAGGACAAGAAATTTTCAGGACGGAAGAAATAGTATTAACTTTGCCACTTGTTCAGAGTAATGAATTGTTCTTCGATACCGGATTACACTCATACTTTGGATTTAGTGGTGGCACTCGGAGGGATACCGAGTGCCTTTTTCTTCCTTTTTCCAACCGATTATCCCGTTAATTATCAATCCGCTAAATCCAAAGTAATGAACAACAAGAAGAAAAACGAGGGTCAGACCGACTTTTCCTATTACGGTCTGTACCTGCTGGACTATCTCCGCACGAACAAGTTTGAACAGGCTGACGACACCGCTTTCATACGGGAACGGGCCGACCGTGCCGCCGAAACGTATGAGAGGGCACGGCTTGAAGGCTATCCCGCCGATGGTGCGCAGGAACTGGCGATGGACACGCTGCTGCGCGGGCTGCATTATTCCCGTTACGCCATCCTCCGCGAAGTCGTGGAAAACGAGTTTGCCGATGAAGTGCCGGAAGAGAAGCGTGAAGCCTTTGTCCTGAAACTGCTGCCGCTTGTCGGCAACGTGTTCTCCGTCTATGACCTCTCGGATGACAATTTCGCCCTGTCTTCCGATTACGACCTGCTCTACACGGAGCTGACGGGAGCAACCGTCCTTTACTTAGACGAATATGGCGTTTAACCGCAAACAGAAACTGCGGGACAACATCGAGGCGATACGGACGGCATTCATCCTTGACAGGGAAAATAGGACAGCGACAACCGAAGAGCGTGCCATACTTCAAAGGTACTGCGGTTTCGGCGGTCTGAAATGTATCCTCAACCCTGCAAAGGAACTGACGGATGCCGTCCGGTGGGCGAAATCCGACCTCGAACTGTTCGCCCCGACGGTGGAGCTGCACAGGCTTATCCGTGAGAACAGCAAGGACGAAACAGAGTACAAGCGGTTTGTGGATTCGCTGAAAGCGTCCGTGCTGACCGCTTTCTACACCCCCAAAGAGATAACCGACACCATCGCGGACGTGCTGGCAGATTACAGCGTCCGCCCCGCCCGTATGCTCGAACCGTCGGCAGGTGTCGGCGTGTTCGTGGATTCCATGCTGCGGCACAGCCCCAATGCGGATGTGATGGCTTTCGAGAAGGATCTGCTCACGGGTACAATCTTGAGGCATCTCTATCCCGACCAGAAAATGCGCACCTGCGGTTTTGAGAAAATCGAAAGACCGTTCAACAATTATTTCGACTTGGCGGTGTCCAACATTCCGTTCGGTGACATTGCCGTGTTCGACGCGGAGTTTCAGCGGAGCGACTCTTTCGGCAGACGCTCCGCCCAGAAAACCATCCACAACTATTTCTTTCTCAAAGGACTGGATGCCGTGCGTGACGGCGGTATCGTGGCGTTCATCACCTCGCAAGGGGTATTGAATAGCACCAAGACCTCCGTGCGTAACGAGCTGTTCAGTCAGGCCAATCTGGTATCCGCGATACGCCTGCCCAACAACCTGTTCACGGACAACGCGGGCACGGAGGTGGGCAGTGACCTGATTGTCCTGCAAAAGAACCTCAGCAAGAAGGAAATGTCGCAGGACGAGCGGCTGATGACCGTGATACAGACGGACACGAAAACCGCCCTGACCGACAACGCCTATTTCATCCACCACCCGGAACGCATCGTGCATACGATGGCGAAACTTGACACAGACCCCTACGGGAAGCCCGCTATGGTTTATCTGCACGAGGGCAAGGCAGCAGGCATCGCCGGGGATTTGCGCCGTATGCTCGACGAGGATTTCCATTACAGGCTTGCCATGCGCTTGTATTCGGGTTCAATCCGGCAGGCAGGAACGGAAGAAAAAGTTGCCGTTCAAAATAAAGTAGAGCGTCCTGCCATAAAATTGGAAACAGTATCCTCGGCGCAGACGGTGGAAACTCCGACAGAAAAGCCGCAACCCGCAGATGAAAAGCCGGAGATAGAACCGCGCCCGCAATATTCCGCAGGCGTGCAGCTCACCCTGCTTGACCTCTGGGGGATGACGGAAGAGGTCAGCCAACCGAAAACCTCCAAAAAGAAAAAGACGGTGAAAAAGGCAGTTACGGCAAAGTCCACTCCGCCCAAACCGAAAGTCACGGTTACACCGACAGCTCCAACTGCAAAACCCGCAATGGAGAATAAGGAGGTGAAAGCGGAGAACACCGCCAAGCCTGCCGACCCGGACGACATCTATGCCACACTGGACTGGGATACCAATCCTCCCATCAACGGTTTCTATGAAATGATGATGGGTTTGACGCCGGAGCGTAGGAAAGAACTTCGGGAACTGGCAAGGCAGCATAACGAGAAACAAGTGGCGGAAAAGACGGAAGTGAAAGCCGTGCCGGAAACTTCCCGTGAGCAGCCACGACAGGAGGAAACACAGCCGGAGGCAGTCGCCGCACCTGCCGTTACAGATACCCCATCGGAAGCGGTGGGGACTTTCCTTTTCCCCGACATCGAAGCGGAAAAGCCGAAGGAGGAAGTCGTGGACCTTTCTCCGCGTGCCTACCACCGCACGCCGGAGATGCACCTGCGCGAAGGGTCGCTGGTGGCTGACCGGGGGCGTCATAACATCGGCTACCTGAAAGACATCACGCCATACGGGGCGACATTCCAGCCGCTCGACCTGAAAGGATACCAGAAGGAAAAGGCGTTGTTGTATGTGTCGCTGCGTGACGCCTACGAGCGTCTGTACCGTTATGAATCGCTCCGGCGCGAGGCAAATGTTCCGTGGCGAGAGCATCTGAATACCTGTTACGATGAGTTTGTCATGCGCTACGGCAACCTCAACGCCAAGCAGAACGTGAAGTTAGTGATGATGGATGCGGGCGGGCGCGACATCCTTTCGCTGGAACGGATGGAAAACGGAAAGTTCGTCAAGGCGGACATCTTCGAGCATCCTGTTTCCTTCGCGGTGGAGAGCCATGCCAACGTAGGCTCTCCCGAAGAAGCCCTGTCTGCGTCGCTCAACAAATATGGTACGGTCAATCTCGACTATATGCGGGAGATAACCGACAGCACGGCGGAGGATTTGCTCACTGCCCTGCAAGGGCGCATCTACTACAATCCGCTCGTGACCGGTTACGAAATCAAAGACCGTTTCATCGCCGGAAATGTCATAGAGAAAGCGGAACGCATAGAGGCATGGATGGGTGACAATCCCGAAAATGAGCGTATGCCGGAGGTGAAGCAGGCGTTGGAGGCTCTGAAAGATGCCGAGCCGCAGCGCATCGCCTTCGAGGATCTGGACTTCAATTTCGGGGAACGCTGGATTCCGACGGGTGTCTATGCCGCCTACATGAGCCGGCTGTTCGACACGGAGGTGAAAATCGCCTATTCCGCAAGCATGGACGAGTTTTCGGTGGTGTGCGGCTACCGCACCATGAAAATCACGGACGAGTTTCTGGTGAAGGGGTATTACCGGAACTATGACGGTATGCACCTCCTAAAACACGCCCTGCACAACACCTGCCCTGACATGATGAAGTCCATCGGCAAGGACGAGCATGGCAACGACATCAAGATGCGCGACAGCGAGGGAATACAACTCGCCAACGCCAAGATTGACGAGATACGAAACGGCTTCTCCGAATGGCTCGAAGAGCAGTCGCCGCAGTTCAAGGAGCGGCTTGTGACGATGTATAACCGCAAGTTCAACTGTTTCGTGCGCCCGCGCTACGACGGCTCCCATCAGACCTTTCCCGACCTCAACCTGAAAGGGCTGGCAAGCCGGGGTATCAAGAGCGTCTATCCCTCACAGATGGATTGCGTCTGGATGTTGAAACAGAACGGCGGCGGAATTTGCGACCACGAGGTGGGAACCGGTAAGACGCTGATAATGTGCATCGCCGCGCATGAGATGAAGCGTCTGAATTTGGCACACAAGCCGATGATTATCGGGCTGAAAGCCAACGTTGCGGAGATTGCAGCCACCTATCAGGCGGCATATCCCAACGCACGTATTCTGTACGCTTCGGAGAAGGACTTTTCGACCGCCAACCGTGTGCGCTTCTTCAATAATATAAAGAACAACGACTACGATTGCGTCATCATGTCGCACGACCAGTTCGGCAAGATACCGCAGTCGCCGGAATTGCAGCAGCGCATCCTGCAAGCAGAGCTTGACACGGTGGAGGAAAACCTCGAAGTGCTACGGCAGCAGGGAAAGAACGTGTCGCGGGCGATGCTGAAAGGATTGGAGAAGCGCAAGCACAACCTTGAAGCGAAGCTGGAGAAGGTGGAACACGCCATAAAGTCACGCACGGACGACGTGGTGGATTTCAAGCAGATGGGCATCGACCACATCTTCATAGATGAGAGCCACCAGTTCAAGAATCTGACTTTCAACACGCGCCACGACCGTGTGGCGGGATTGGGAAACAGCGAGGGAAGCCAGAAGGCACTTAACATGCTCTTTGCCATACGCACCATACAGGAGCGCACAGGAAAAGACTTGGGTGCGACCTTCCTCTCCGGCACGACTATCAGCAACTCACTGACTGAATTGTACCTGCTGTTCAAGTACCTGCGCCCGAAGGAGCTGGAACGGCAGGACATAAGGTGTTTCGACGCTTGGGCGGCGATATTTGCCAAGAAGACGACGGATTTTGAATTTAACGTGACGAACAATGTGGTCCAGAAGGAGCGTTTCCGCTACTTCATCAAAGTGCCGGAGCTTGCCGCCTTCTATAATGAAATCACGGACTACCGCACGGCGGAGGATGTGGGCGTTGACCGTCCTGCCAAGAACGAGATACTGCACCATATACCGCCCACGCCGGAACAGGAGGACTTCATACAGAAACTGATGCAGTTCGCCAAGACGGGCGATGCCACCTTGTTGGGCAGGCTGCCGCTTTCGGAAACGGAAGAAAAGGCGAAGATGCTCATCGCCACGGACTATGCCCGGAAAATGGCACTCGACATGCGCATGATAGACCCGAATTACGAAGATCATCCCGACAACAAAGCGAGTCACTGTGCCAAGATGATCGCGGAGTATTATCAAAAATACGACGCCCAGAAAGGCACGCAGTTCGTTTTCTCTGATTTGGGGACATACCAGCCGGGCGACGGGTGGAACGTCTATTCGGAAATCAAGCGCAAACTGACGGAGGACTACGGTATACCGCCAAGCGAGGTGCGCTTCATTCAGGAGTGCAAGACCGACAAGGCGCGGAAGGCGGTGATAGACGCCATGAACGCCGGGACGGTGCGTGTGCTGTTCGGCTCTACCTCTATGCTCGGAACGGGTGTGAACGCCCAGAAACGGTGTGTGGCTATCCATCATCTCGATACGCCGTGGCGACCGTCCGACTTGCAACAGCGTGACGGACGCGGAGTTAGGGCAGGTAATGAGATTGCCAAACATTTCGCCGGGAACAACGTGGATGTAATCATCTACGCGGTGGAGAAGTCACTGGACAGCTACAAGTTCAACCTCCTGCACTGCAAGCAGACTTTCATAAGCCAGCTCAAAAGCGGTGCGATGGGTGCGCGTACCATCGACGAGGGGGCAATGGACGAAAAATCGGGCATGAATTTCTCGGAATACATGGCGTTGCTCTCCGGCAATACCGACCTGTTGGACAAGGCGAAACTGGAAAAGCGGATCGCATCGCTCGAAGGGGAACGCAAGTCGTTCAACAAGGGCAAGCGTGATTCGGAGTTCAAGCTGGAGTCAAAGACCGGCGAGTTGCGCAACAACACGGCTTTCATAGATGCCATGACGGAGGACTGGAACCGCTTCCTGTCGGTGGTGCAGACCGACAAGGAGGGCAACCGCCTTAATATAATAAAGGTGGACGGAGTGGATTCCGCCGATGAGAAGGTCATCGGAAAGCGTTTGCAGGAGATAGCCAAGAATGCCACGACCGGAGGGTTGTACACGCAGGTCGGTGAACTTTACGGTTTTCCGATAAAGGTGGTGAGCGAAAGGATACTCAAAGAGGGATTGGAGTTCACCGACAACCGCTTCGTGGTCGAGGGGAACTACAAGTACACCTACAACAACGGGCATCTGGCGATGGCTGACCCGTTGGCCGCCGCCCGCAACTTCCTCAACGCGATGGAGAGGATACCCTCCATCATCGACCAGTACAAGGCGAAGAACGAGGTGCTGGAGATGGAGATACCGCAGTTACAGGAGATAGCGGGTAAGGTGTGGAAGAAGGAGGACGAGCTGAAGCAGTTGAAGTCCGAACTTGCCGCCCTTGACCGAAAAATTCAGCTGGAGCTTGCGCCACCCACGCCCGAAGTCGCAGAAAAGGAGAATGAAGGGCAACAGCTCAAGCCGGAAGCGGAAGATGTGAGGAACAGGCAGGCGCAATATCCCGAAAATGCACCGCCGCAGATACGCAGTCCGGCGGATAGTATCGTTGCCAACCATGTCATAATCGGGCGTCCGGGACTGTATGCCAAGGAGGAAACCCGGTCCAAAGGATTGAAAATATAACCTAAGGAATTTTATCTGAAGTATTAATAAGGGCTATCCCAAAAGGTCTAAAAGTAAATTTTATCCTTTCTGCAAGTATCTATAGGATGGCAACTGCATTTTTTTCTTTTTGGGCAGCCCTTATTAAAATTTATTCTTATTTTAGGTTATATACATTCATGTCCATTTATGTAAAAAATTCCTGCTGACCTTGTTTATGTCTTGTCAGTCACCATTTGCAAAACCATATTTGACCCTCAAAGAGGCTGAATTTGATAAGTAACTTGCTACATACTCATAATAAGGAGCTAAATAGAACACGAATGGGAAATACACAAATGCTAAACTAAAGAAGATATTGGCCAAAATAAACGCTATACCGAGAGAGAAACTTGATTTTTCAACTTCCTAAAACGGTGTTGTTCAAACATTTCTACTTATTTGTACTTGCCAGTTGAACCTACGCTTCCCTAATAAAATGTCTATGGTAAAAAGTTAAAAAATCCTCCCACTTTTGTTAGATATATTTTTTTGTGTAATTTTGTAATCGTTATGCGGCAGTAATAATATACATATTAATACGAGTTAGTAATCCTGTAGTTCTCATATGCTACGAGGAGGTATTAAAAGGTGCGTTTCGACAATGCATCTACTGTAGTATATTATTGCTTAATCCAAATGAATATTATAAATTTAGGAATTCTTGCTCACATTGATGCAGGAAAAACTTCCGTAACCGAGAATCTGCTGTTTGCCAGTGGAGCAACGGAAAAGTGCGGCCGTGTGGATAATGGTGACACCATAACGGACTCTATGGATATAGAGAAACGTAGAGGAATTACTGTCCGGGCTTCTACGACATCTATTATCTGGAATGGAGTGAAATGCAATATCATTGACACTCCGGGACACATGGATTTTATTGCGGAAGTGGAGCGGACATTCAAAATGCTTGATGGAGCAGTCCTCATCTTATCCGCAAAGGAAGGCATACAAGCGCAGACAAAGTTGCTGTTCAGTACTTTACAAAAGCTGCAAATCCCGACAATTATATTTATCAATAAGATTGACCGTGCCGGTGTGAATTTGGAGCGTTTGTATATGGATATAAAAACAAATCTGTCGCAAGATGTCCTGTTTATGCAAACTGTTGTCGATGGATCGGTTTATCCGGTTTGCTCCCAAACATATATAAAGGAAGAATACAAAGAATTTGTATGCAACCATGACGACGATATATTAGAACGATATTTGGCGGATAGCGAAATTTCACCGGCTGATTATTGGAATACGATAATCGCTCTTGTGGCAAAAGCCAAAGTCTATCCGGTGCTACATGGATCAGCAATGTTCAATATCGGTATCAATGAGTTGTTGGACGCCATTTCTTCTTTTATACTTCCTCCGGCATCAGTCTCAAACAGACTTTCAGCTTATCTCTATAAGATAGAGCATGACCCCAAAGGGCATAAAAGAAGTTTTCTTAAAATAATTGACGGAAGTCTGAGACTTCGAGACGTTGTAAGAATCAACGATTCGGAAAAATTCATCAAGATTAAAAATCTAAAGACTATTTATCAGGGCAGAGAGATAAATGTTGATGAAGTGGGTGCCAATGATATCGCGATTGTAGAAGATATAGAAGATTTTCGAATCGGAGATTATTTAGGTGCTAAACCTTGTTTGATTCAAGGATTATCTCATCAGCATCCCGCTCTCAAATCCTCCGTCCGGCCAAATAAGCCCGAAGAGAGAAGCAAGGTGATATCCGCTCTGAATACATTGTGGATTGAAGACCCGTCTTTGTCCTTTTCCATAAACTCATATAGTGATGAATTGGAAATCTCGTTATATGGTTTGACCCAAAAGGAAATCATACAGACATTGCTGGAAGAACGATTTTCCGTAAAGGTCCATTTTGATGAGATCAAGACTATCTACAAAGAACGACCTATAAAAAAGGTCAATAAGATTATTCAGATCGAAGTACCACCCAACCCTTACTGGGCCACAATAGGGCTGACTCTTGAACCCTTACCGTTAGGGGCAGGGTTGCAAATCGAAAGTGACATCTCCTATGGTTATCTGAACCATTCTTTTCAAAATGCCGTTTTTGAAGGGATTCGTATGTCTTGCCAATCTGGTTTACATGGATGGGAAGTGACAGATCTGAAAGTAACTTTTACTCAAGCCGAGTATTATAGCCCGGTAAGTACACCTGCTGATTTCAGACAGCTGACCCCTTATGTCTTCAGGCTGGCTTTGCAACAGTCAGGTGTGGACATTCTCGAACCGATGCTCTGTTTTGAGTTGCAGATACCCCAAGTAGCGAGTTCCAAAGCTATTACAGATTTGCAAAAACTGATGTCTGAGATTGAAGACATCAGTTGTAATAATGAGTGGTGTCATATTAAAGGGAAAGTTCCATTAAATACAAGTAAAGACTATGCCTCAGAAGTAAGTTCGTACACTAAGGGCTTAGGCATTTTTATGGTTAAGCCATGTGGGTATCAAATAACAAAAGACGGTTATTCTGATAATATCCGCATGAACGAAAAAGATAAACTTTTATTCATGTTCCAAAAATCAATGTCATTAAAATAATGGAGCGGTCAGGAAATTTCTATAAGGCAATACGGTTGGGATATATACTTATCTCCATTCTTATCGGATGTATGGCATATAATAGCCTCTATGAATGGCAGGAGATAGAAGCATTAGAACTTGGCAATAAAAAAATAGACGAGCTCCGAAAAGAAATAAACAATATCAATATTCAAATGATAAAATTTTCTCTATTGGGTGAAACAATACTGGAATGGAACGATAAAGATATCGAGCATTACCATGCACGGCGTATGGCAATGGACAGTATGCTCTGCCGTTTCAAGGCCACCTATCCAGCAGAGCGCATCGATAGTGTGCGCAGTCTTTTAGAGGATAAGGAACGACAGATGTTCCAGATAGTCCGGTTAATGGATGAACAACAATCTATTAACAAGAAGATAGCCAATCAAATTCCGGTTATTGTACAGAAAAGTGTGCAGGAACAGTCCAAAAAGCCAAAACGAAAAGGTTTCTTAGGCATATTCGGCAAAAAAAAGGAAGTAACTCCAGCAGTATCAACCACTATCCTTCATTCGGTCAATAGAAACGTAATCAGCGAACAGAAAGTGCAGGATCGCCAATTGTCGGAACAAGCCGACAGCCTTGCAGCTCGTAATGCAGAACTTAACAGACAACTGCAAGAATTGATTTGCCAAATAGAAGAAAAGGTACAAACCGAACTGCAAAGCCGGGAAAACGAAATAGTTGCCATGCGTGAAAAGTCATTTATGCAAGTAGGCGGTTTAATGGGATTCGTTCTTCTATTGTTGTTAATTTCCTACATCATCATACATCGTGATGCAAAAAGCATTAAACAATACAAGCACAAGACAACTGATTTGATAAGGCAACTGGAACAATCCGTACAACGGAACGAGGCACTGATAACGTCAAGGAAGAAGGCGGTACATACTATCACCCATGAACTGCGCACACCGCTGACAGCAATAACAGGCTATGCCGGACTGATACGGAAAGAACAGTGTGAGGATAAGTCCGGGCAGTATATCCAAAACATACTGCAATCCTCCGACCGTATGCGGGATATGCTTAACACTTTGCTTGACTTCTTCCGCCTGGACAACGGCAAGGAACAGCCCCGTCTGTCACCCTGCCGGATTTCAGCAATCACGCACACACTTGAAACGGAGTTCATGCCTGTTGCCGTGAACAAAGGGCTGTCCTTGTCCGTGAAGACTGGACACGATGCCATTGTATTGACCGACAAAGAGCGAATAATACAAATCGGGAATAACCTGCTGTCAAACGCTGTCAAGTTCACAGAAGAAGGCGGTGTTTCTTTGATTACTGAATATGATAATGGAGTTCTGACACTGGTCGTTGAAGATACAGGTACAGGCATGACAGAAGAGGAACAGAAACAAGCGTTCGGTGCGTTTGAACGTCTATCAAATGCCGCCGCAAAGGAGGGTTTCGGGCTTGGGCTTGCCATAATGCGTAATATTGTGTCGATGCTTGGCGGAACAATCCGTTTAGACAGCAAGAAAGGGAAAGGCAGTCGTTTCACAGTTGAAATTTCTATGCAGGAAGCTGAAGAACAGCTTGGATATACAAGCAATACACCTGTTTATCATAACAATAAATTCCATGATGTTGTCGCCATTGACAATGATGAGGTATTACTTCTGATGCTGAAAGAGATGTATTCCCAAGAAGGAATACACTGCGACACTTGCACCGATGCTGCGGCACTGATGGAAATGATACGCCAGAAAGAATACAGCCTGTTGCTGACAGACTTGAATATGCCCGATATAAACGGTTTCGAATTGCTGGAACTGTTGCGTTCGTCCAACGTGGGCAATTCACCAACAATCCCGGTGGTTGTGGCAACCGCTTCGGGCAGTTGTAACAAAGGGGAACTATTGGCAAAAGGCTTTGCCGGATGCCTGTTCAAACCGTTCTCCATATCGGAACTGATGGAGGTTTCCGACAGGTGTGCCATAAAAGCGACACCGGACGGGAAACCGGACTTTTCCGCCTTATTGTCCTATGGCAATGAAGCCGTCATGCTGGAAAAGTTGATAACTGAAACAGAAAAGGAAATGCAGGCGGTACGGGATGCAGCAAAAGAAAAAGACCTGCAAAAGCTGGATTCCCTGATCCACCACCTGCGCAGTTCGTGGGAGGTGCTCCGTGCCGACCAACCGCTGAATGTACTTTACGGATTGCTTCGTGGCGATGCTCTCCCGGATGGTGAAGCGTTAAGCCATGCCGTGACTGCCGTGCTGGATAAGGGAGTGGAAATAATACGGTTGGCAGAAGAGGAAAGGAGAAAATACGAAGATGAATAAGACAAAAATAATTGTGGTGGAAGACAACATCGTGTATTGCGAATATGTCTGCAATATGCTGTCACGGGAGGGCTACCGCAATATGAAGGCTTACCACCTCTCAACCGCGAAGAAACATCTGCAACAGGCAACAGATAATGATATCGTGGTTGCCGACCTGCGTCTGCCTGACGGCAGTGGCATAGACCTTTTGTGCTGGATGCGAAAGGAGGGAAAGATGCAGCCCTTCATCATTATGACCGACTACGCCGAAGTTAATACCGCCGTGGAAAGCATGAAACTCGGCTCGATAGACTATATTCCCAAACAGCTTGTGGAGGATAAACTTGTCCCCCTGATCCGTTCCATACTGAAAGAACGTCAGGCAGGACAACGCCGTATGCCTATATTCGCCCGTGAAGGTTCCGCCTTTCAGAAAATCATGCACCGCATAAGGCTGGTAGCCGCCACCGATATGAGCGTGATGATATTTGGTGAGAACGGCACGGGCAAGGAGCATATTGCCCACCTGTTGCATGACAAGAGCAAACGTGCAGGCAAGCCATTTGTGGCGGTGGACTGCGGTTCACTCTCCAAAGAGCTTGCACCGTCGGCTTTCTTCGGACACGTCAAAGGTGCATTTACAGGTGCGGACAATGCCAAGAAAGGATATTTCCATGAGGCGGAAGGCGGCACGTTGTTTCTGGACGAGGTAGGAAACCTCGCGTTGGAAACCCAACAGATGTTGCTCCGTGCCATACAGGAGAGGCGGTATCGCCCGGTCGGAGACAAGGCAGACCGGAATTTCAATGTCCGCATCATCGCTGCTACCAATGAAGATTTGGAGGTATCGGTGAATGAAAAGCGTTTTCGGCAGGATCTTCTGTACCGCCTGCACGACTTCGGGATAACCGTTCCTCCGTTGCGTGACTGTCAAGAAGACATTATGCCGCTGGCAGAGTTCTTCCGTGATATGGCAAACAGAGAGCTGGAGTGTAGCGTGAGCGGGTTCAGTTCCGAAGCACGTAAAGCGTTGCTGACACACGCATGGCCGGGCAACGTGCGGGAACTTCGGCAGAAAGTTATGGGTGCTGTATTGCAGGCGCAGGAAGGTGTTGTCATGAAAGAGCATCTGGAACTTGCCGTGACGAAACCGACCTCTACTGTCAGCTTCGCCTTGCGCAATGACGCGGAGGATAAGGAGCGGATATTGCGTGCGTTGAAACAGGCAAACGGCAACCGGAGTGTCGCCGCAGAACTGCTCGGCATAGGCAGGACAACACTATACAGCAAACTTGAAGAGTATGGACTTAAATATAAATTCAAGCAATCATAGCCCGTAATTCACTGAATTTGGCTATCTTTGCATAACATTTGAGAAAAACGGCGATTGGCAGGAGCTTTTCGCCGCCAACATATAGGATAAGACCGCAAGGCGTTTCAAGCGAAAATCTGGTAAATTGGAACTACGGAGACGATTGCGTGATGCTTATGCTATGCTTACGCATAGCGTGCATTCACGTACTCTCCGTAAAGGCTTTACCAGAGCCATCGCTTGAAGGTAGTGTGAATTGCACGCTACTTTTTTACCCTTGCCTAACGAAAGGAAACGATTATGGGTAAAGTTCAGATTCTCGCCGTACTGACGATGGACGGATGTCTTTCTTCAGAGTTATATGATAAAGCACATCAGGATTTGTGCCTTGACCGTTGCGGTCTTGATGAAATCAGGAAGAAAGCCTTTTACCGTGTGACACCGGACTATTCCATTTCAATGCTGCACGAATGGAGAAAAGACTGCACAAACATCCGTTACCTCGCGGAAGCCACACCGGACACGGCAGACTATATAAACGGACTGCTGCGGATGCACGCTGTGGATGAAATCATACTATACACCGTTCCTTTCATATCCGGAAGCGGACGACATTTTTTTAAGTCGGCTCTGCCAGAGCAACACTGGACGCTTTCCTCTTTGAAAAGCTATCCCAACGGTGTATGTCGCATTATCTATATCCTTGATAAAAAAGCAAGATAGCCAAAATGTGCGGCAAGCATACATTTCTATTTTCAGGAATAGAATAAATGTTCCGATTACAAACAATTTAAGTCGGAGATAATTTGTCCTTGTGAAAAAATACTGAATTTTATACCTCTGAAATCCAGCACTTTGTAAAATTGAGTGTTGGATTTTTTATTTTCTGCCGCGTTTTTTGCCAATTATATTCATGTGCGCACGCAGAAAACAAAGTGTAATTTTCAAAATTGACAGAACCATGAATTATTTCTTGCTGGCGGAAACCGACTTTTTCCGCCTGATAAACGAAGCCGGCGACTGCAATATGGAAACGGCATACACGGCTTTCGCCACCCAAGTGATCGAACTGTGCAACGGCGGCATGGACATGAACCTTACCGTCATCGCGCTTGCCTACATCGAAATCGAGTTGCAGCACCATCCCGTACGTAATCTGTCAGAAGAAAAAAGAGAGATTGCCGCCTACGTCAGCAAGGCTCTGTCTTTCGTAAGAAAGATGCAGAAATTCCTTGCCACGCCCCAAGTGCCACCACTAATATCCGCCAACAACGCAACAGAAACCACCGCCAGCCTTCTTCAATGGACGGGCAATGCCATCGACCTCGTGGAACTTATCTACGGCATAGACGTGATGGGCTGCATCAACAACGGCAATATGCCGCTCAAACAGCTCGCCCCACTTCTCTATAAGATATTCGGGGTTGATTCTAAAGACTGCTACCGCTTCTACACTGATATCAAACGCCGGAAGAACGAAAGCCGCACCTATTTCATTGACAGGATGCAGGAAAAACTGAACGAGAGAATGTTGCGTGATGAGGAGTTGGAGCGGATGAGAAAATAAAAAAATATCCATTACATATGAGAAGACAGGAATACTCGTATCCTGTCTTTTTATTTTCATTTAATTATATATTAATTAGCACAATATATGTGAGTTTTTCATTCCTATAAGGACAAATTTCAGAAACGTATGTCTGGTAAATTATTGAGTCATCATAGTATGAACATATATCATTACTAAAAACAATGAAACAACTTCCATAAGATTGTGGTTGTAAAAATCGCCATTTAATAGCCCGTTTTTTTTGTAAAATTCGCCAATTAAAAAAATATGATTATCTTTGCATTATATTTTATAAGGTATGGAAACAGTAAATAGAATACTTCAAGAGAAGATTACAGCACGAATCGCGCCCAATAAAGCAGTACTGATTTTTGGTGCTCGCCGTGTTGGTAAAACGGTAATGATGCGTAAAATTGTGGACAACTATTCAGGTAGGACGATGATGCTCAACGGCGAAGACTACGACACATTAGCACTATTGGAGAATCGCTCAATAGCCAATTATCGGCATTTATTGGATGGTATTGATTTGCTGGCTATTGATGAGGCACAGAACATACCACAAATCGGTAGTATTCTGAAGTTGATAGTTGATGAAATACCGGGAATAAGTGTCTTGGCAAGTGGTTCTTCGTCATTCGATTTGCTGAATAAGACTGGTGAACCGTTGGTCGGCCGCAGTACGCAATTTCTCCTTACACCATTCTCGCAACGGGAAATCGCACAGACGGAAACGGCACTTGAAACCCGCCAGAACCTCGAAGCGCGCTTGATTTACGGTTCCTATCCCGAAGTAGTAATGATGGAGAACTATGAACGTAAAACAGACTACCTACGTGATATTGTCGGTGCATACCTGCTTAAAGATATCTTAGCAATTGACGGCTTAAAAAATTCGAGCAAGATGCGCGATCTACTGCGATTGATAGCTTTTCAGTTGGGCAGCGAAGTTTCTTACGAAGAGTTAGGTAAACAACTCGGCATGAGCAAGACGACCGTTGAAAAATACCTCGACCTATTGGAAAAGGTCTTCGTTATCTATCGTCTGGGGGCTTATTCGCGTAACCTACGCAAGGAGGTTACAAAAGCTGGCAAGTGGTACTTCTACGACAACGGCATTCGCAATGCCATTATCGGGGCTTTCTCACCGCTGGCCATTCGGCAGGATGTCGGTGCGCTGTGGGAGAACTACATCATCGGAGAGCGGCGCAAAGCGAACTTCAATGAGGGACTGCACAGGGAGTTCTATTTCTGGCGCACCTACGACAAACAGGAAATCGACCTGATTGAGGAGAGTGCCGACAGTCTTACCGCCTTGGAGTTCAAGTGGGGAAATAAAATGCCGGCCGCACCGAAAGCCTTCCAAGAAGCCTATCCCTATGCCGAGTTTCATGTGGTAAATCGGGAGAATTATTTGGAGTTCGTATAATCAATAAATTACGTATATGGAAACAAAACTACAATCCAAACAGCAATATCCGCGGTTTATCCAAAATAAACCGTGTGGTATTGACAAATTCGATGGAGGTTCGCAAGAAAGGTTGGCAAAAACTATTGCTCGCCATTTTTGTCAGAATGATTCATTGGATGAGGAATGTACTTTACCTCGAATTATCGGCATCGAAGGTATTTGGGGATCTGGAAAATCCAACGTGGTTAAAATGTTGGAACGTGAATTATCAGACGACTATTACTTTTTTGAGTATGACGCATGGGGACATCAAGAGGACTTGCAACGCCGCTCTATATTGGAATTGCTTACAAGCAAACTTATTGATGATGGTATCCTATCTGGAAATGCAACAATAAAAGTCAAAGGTGGAGGTACGAAAACCGTATCATGGTCTGAAAAGCTGAAATATTTATTAGCCCGTAAAACGGAGACCGTAACCGAAAAATATCCCCTTATCAGTAATGGTATGGTTGCGGCATTTTTGGTTGCAGTTTTAACTCCGATATTTACATTTATTGCGTATGCAGTAAAACCTACACCCACAACATGGTGGTTTTCTTTATTGTCTATTATCATAGCTGCACTGCCAGTTCTTATTGCATTGTGCGTTTGGAAATGGGCATATAGCAAAGATCATAAATATGGATGGAGTTATATGTTAGCTATTTATCAAGATAAAGTCGAAAAGGACGTTTGCTATGAGACTTTGAGCGAAGACGAACCAACGGTTTACGAGTTCAAAACATGGATGCAAGACATTTCTGATTTTATCAAGGAAAAAGGACAACGTAAATTAGTCCTTGTTTTTGACAACATGGATCGTCTCCCCGCTGAAAAAGTAAAAGAATTATGGTCTTCTATCCATACGTTCTTCGCCGATAGCGGTTTTGAAAATGTTTGGGCTGTTATTCCTTTCGATGAAACACATTTAGCTTGTGCATTCGGAGATGAGACCGACGAACAAACGAAACAACTGACCAAGTATTTTATCAATAAAACTTTCCCTATTGTTTATCGTGTTGCTCCTCCTGTTATTACCGACTATCGAAGTATATTCAACAAACTGTTTGTTGAAGCATTTGGAGAAACAGAAAATGAAGCGAAAGAAACTATAAATCGGATATTCAGATTGGTAAATCCTAATGCCAATGTTAGGGAAATTATATCATATATCAATGAGATGGTCGCTCTTAAACAAGAGTGGTGTAACGAAATTTTGATGATAAACATAGCATTGTTCTGTTTGAAGAAGACGGATATTCTGGCAAATCCAGTAGAACAAATATTGTCCGGCGACTATCTGAATGGCATTCAAACAATAATTAACAATGATCTGCAAACACAACGCGAAATTGCAGCTTTGGTATATGGTGTCGATGTTGAAGATGCTCGACAAATTCCATTGAAAAAATATATTGAAGGCTGCATCAACGGAGAAGAAGACCACGACATAAATCAATATGCAGAGACTAATAAACAATTTGACACTGTATTAGAAGAAGTTATACAATGTATGGACAATGCGCTTATCGATAAGATTATACATTGTTTGCATAAATTAACTCGAAAGAGCGATGTTATTCTGCGTGTATGGCAAAGAATAGCACAATTGAAATTAAAAGAATCCATAGAGAAGCAGGTGTTCCCTGTCGAATACCAAGAACTGCTGTTGCATTTAGACACGGAAAGCCAAAACCATGTGATTGCTCAATTATATAAGAAGATAGTTCGGTTCAATGACTTCAATGGCGGCGACTATTTCAAAACGTTAGATGCAATAGACAGGTTTATTGCGCAAAATAAGTTGGCGTGCGATTTTACGTCATTGATTGAAGCAAAAACAGTCAAGCCAAATACATTTATCGATTATATTCAAGCTGCAAATGCAACAGATGCTGCCTATCGGGATAACGCGACAACTAAAGCATATAAATATTATCAAGTAGCAACAAATTCGGAGGCGCTCGATAATTATTTGGCAAACTTACTACCCGATAATTTCGACCATGCAGATATTGTAAAAACGTTAAAAGATAATTCTACCTATACGTTTCCAACGCTTTTGCAAGCGATCACGAATTGCATTGATGAACAGAATGTAAATAAAGATAATATAGGGGCTATATTTACAACCTATCGTTTATTGGCATCTGACGAAGAAAGACCTTTACCTGTAACGTTAGATTCAACCTACATAAATCAGTTGCATTCTGAATTAGAAACTGATGGCCGAAACATTAAAGAGTCTGGATATTACGATTTAGTCGCCATGCAATTGGCACATGGTCATTCCGTTTCCTTAATAGAGGGTGGAGATATAAAATATGTTGCAGAACTCATGGACTATTATGTGGATCATGGAGACTTATTAGTAAATAGTGTGGGATGGAATATACCGCTATTAAATGAAACACTACAATACATGGTAAATCATAAACTTGGCTATAAATTATTGCTCTCAGACATATTGCCCCAATTTGAAGATATTAAGAACAGAATAGGTGTAACGGATGAGGTATTTATCGAGCATTTAGCAGAGTGGAATACCGATTTGGATAAGTATATCACTAAGAACAATATTAAAGATGTAATTCCTGACGCATCTTTTTACGATTTGACCACTAAAATAAGCAATGTCCTGACCGATCATATCAATAAAATAGCGTTCGAAGCGTTGTCTGAAATAAGTGTTGATACATTATACGCCCAAAGAACAGCACATACATCATATTATTGGTTTGTCGCAATAAAACATTTACTGGCTAAAATCAAATCCTTGCCAGATAACTTGACTGAATTTGGCAAAAAGATTCTGATGGATATTGCTTCTGGAACTCAAAGTTTGAATCCTTTCCCTAATTGTTTCAAGAATATAGTTGAAAGATTGGATAAACGAAAAATTAAATCGACAGTTACCGATATAAGAAATGATTTCTGCATCGGTAAAAAGACTATCAATGCAATAAAGTTTCAATTTTTCGAAACATGGCTTAGATCGCATGGTAATTTGAAAAGTCAAGCTGGAGACGTTATTGATAAAATAGTGAAACCTGTAATTTCCGATGGGGCATGCCGTTCATTGATTCTGCAAAACAAAGATTTTTATATGGATTTAATAAATACAGCAGGGGATGATGCTTATGAATTGAAAAAGAGTCTCCGAAACCTCATACAAAAAGATTCAGATCCGCAATTGGTTAAATTTGTCAATTCGATAGATTCAGTACCTGAGGTTGAAACCGCGTAAGTATTTGTCTAACAAGTCCGAATTTTACGATTTTACCCGTCAGAACTGAAGTGCCCCCCAAAAAAATTGTATCCAACTTTTGGGGGTCACTTCAAACTTCGATAGGGATAATTTTCAATTTTGGGGACTTGTTAGACAGTCTCATTATCTGGTAGCAGTTTACACAGCACCGGATCGTTTTTGATACGCTCCAGTTCCTCCTGCACAATCTGCTTCACCTCTTCCTTGATGCGCCGGTAGTTCGCCTGCACCGTTTCCTTCATGCGGTCGTTGCCGTCCTCGTCCGTGAAGTTTGTAATGACGGGAATTTTCTTGTAGGCACTTTCTTCCCGTTTCACCTTTTCGGCATCCACCACAATCTCGCAATGAAAAATCTTCTGCTCGATACGCTCGTTGAAGTTGTCGGATACAGAACCGACAAACATTCCCTGCGTAAGCCCGGAAATCTTACTCGGTGGAATGAGCGCGTCCATCTGCGTGTTGATGGAGGTGGAAACATCCTGCCGGTTGATGGAGATGGACTGCCGTTTCTGCAACACCTTACCGAACCGCTCGGAGAGCGTCTTGGCTGTTTCCCCCACCACCTGACCGGAGAAAATATTGCCGACAGTGTTCATCACCACTTTCGCCTCTTTGTCCCCGTAGTCACGCACTAACTGGCTGAAATCCTGAAAGCCCAGACACACGGCAACCTTGTTGCTTCGGGCGGTAGCTATAAGATTGTCCAACCCTTTGAAGTATATTGTGGGCAACTCGTCGATGATGACCGATGACTTCAGCATCCCCTTCTTGTTGATGAGCTTCACGATACGGGAATTATACAGACCGAGTGCCGCACCGTAGATATTCTGACGGTCGGGATTGTTACCCACGCAGAGGATTTTCGGCTCTTCGGGATTGTTGATGTCCAGCGTAAACTCGCTGTCTGACATCACCCAGTAGAGCTGCGGTGAAATCATCCTCGAAAGCGGGATTTTTGCCGACGCTATCTGACCCATGAGCTGCTCCGCAGCCCCTCCAAGCCACGCATCCATGAACGGCGAAAGGTAGTTCTCCAGCTCCGGATAAGAGGTCAGTATCGGAAATATATCCTCGTAACGGCGGTTCAGAAACTCGATAGCATGGGGAAACGTGCAAAACTTCCCGTTCTGATAGATTTTGAGATACCAGATAATACTGGCAAACAGAATGATAGGTGACTCCACGAAGAAGTCGCCCTGCTTTTGCACCCACGTTTTATTGAGGTTGAGCATTATTGTGTAGGCACTCTCATAGGCATCCGTAATATCTTCCATAAAATCCGGGTGAATGGGATTGCACCGATGAGAGCGTCGCGGGTCGTCGAAGTTGATCACATAGAACTTCGGCTTTACCTTGTAGCCGTCCGGGTGGTTCAGCAAATGGTTGTAGGCAATAGTAGATAGGTCGGGATACTTGAAATCGTAGATGTATTGACTAAAGCCCTTTTCAATCTGTTGCTTGATAAAATTGTTTACCACGGCATAGGACTTGCCGCTGCCCGGCGTACCCAACACGATGGACGCACGGAAGGGATTAACTACATTGATCCAACCGTTGTTCCAGCGTTTCCTGTAATAGAAACGTGTCGGCAGATTGACCGAATACTCGCTTTCGATAAGCCTCGTTTCCTGCATGAAACTCTCGTTCTCGTTGTTGAAAACATCCTCCATCAAATTGTGTTTCAACAGGCGGCTCATCCACAGACCACCCATCAACAGGCAGACATAGCCCGTTCCAATGGTAAGGACATACAGTCCCGTCACCGCTTCAAGCGGCAGCGGCAGGGGCAGCAACCACCAGTTCAGGAAAAACAGCACGAACCCGACGGCAAATGCTGTCCAGATTCTCCCCCAAGTGATTTTCTCACCCTTGACACCCTTCGTACCCAGACAGGACAAGGCAAGCAAAAGGACGGAAAACAGCTTCGTGTAGAGAATGGAATGGAACAGCCCCGCCGTGCGGTCGAAGTTCAGAAGGATTTTGTCCACCACGCCGATGTTCACGCCCCACAGCCGGATGGCTTCGTAGCAGAACCAGTACACGTTCATGACCACTAAAATGATACTCACGGCACGCAGAAAATCCATGATTTTCGCCAATGCCCTCAAATCGTCTTCTTGTTGTGACATACATTGATTTTTTAATTGTTGATACTCTGATTACATACCCAAGCCCTTGCGTTTTTTCTTCTTTTTGCGCTTCATCGCCCGGATGAAAGCCTCTTCCTCGGCATCTACCGCCGGACCTTCGGGAGTGAGCAAGCCCATACCGCCCGATATATCTTCACTGTCGTAGGCGGTCTGCCCGTGTGCCTTGTCCGCAGCATCCACAGGGATGGATAGCGGTATCGGCGGTTGTCCGGCGTATGGCAGGGTGAAGTGTTCCTGCAAGGCATTCGCCGAAAGCTCCTTACCCATGCGCGAACCGTTCAGCACGCATCCCGTGCGGTGGTCGATGAAGGTAGCCCCATAGATGCGCCCTTCCTCTGTGTAGCGCAGTACGGTGTCGATGCCCTTCTCTTTGAGTTGGGATACAAATTTGTCCTTGTCATAAGTGCCTTGCAGCACGGAAAGGACGGTGCGTTTCGTCATGTCTGCCAGTTTCCTATCCTTGATTTCCGATTTGGAACGGACAAACTTCTTCTGTACGGCTTCATAGCCTGCGGACTTCCCGAAAAGCGAGGATTTGAACGGGTTGCCCACCTTGTTACCCTTGTCGTCCGTGACGGAATAGACCAGCCCGTGATACTCCCGTCCGCGCACGTTGCCCCTCGCTTCCTCCACCGTCATATTATATAAGGAAAGGAGCGCACGGTATTCGCCCATCGTCTGGAAACGGTACTGCCCATTCAGAGCCTTCACGGTGTTGCCTACCTGCTTCTTCACATCACCTGCCGATGCGGCCACCTTGCGCAACGGATTATCCAATCTCTGATTTTTACGTTCTGCCGGATGCAATCCGTACTTCTGTTCCAGTTCCCTGCGGATACGGTCGCTGCGGCGGTAGAGAAAATCCCGGTTGAGCCTTTTCCCGTTCTCGTCCACGTTGACCGTCACGATGTGCAGGTGGTGGCGGTCGATGTCCTCGTGCTTGAATACAAGATAAGGCTGGTTTCCGAAACCGAGTTTTTCCAGATACTCGCGGGCGATATTCTGCAACTCAATATCGGTCAGCACATCCTCCGGGTGCGGGTTGAGAGAGATATGCACCACCGGCTTCTCGATCTTCATCTGCGGTGGCAGGAAGGTGAGAAAACCCTCCATCGCCTTGCCTATGTCCACCGTTCCCGAACCGTCATTGTAGATGCGGTTGGTGGTGAGAAGCCGCCCCTGCGCCTCGTTAATCTTCTCCCCGTTGTAGGCAATCGCGCCGTACAACGAACTTCCTACACTGATTTTTGCGACCATTTTGCCTCCATTTCCCTTGAAAGTTCCACAATCCGGCGGCTCAGTTTCACGAGTTCGACGGTGTGTTGCTCTAATTTGTAGAGCAACGCCATCGCCTTTTTCTCTGAAAAATGCAGCCTCAGTTCCTTCACGACTTGGTTGTAATTCGTACCCACGGCACGGAATTGTGCATGAAAATCCGACAGTTTGGTGTAATAGTCCACCAACGTCTTGTCCACCTTCAGCACCTTGAACGGTTGCCCGAAGAAGTGCGCTTTGAGGAAAACAGACCGTGCATAGACACCCGATTTTCCGAACATGGCGAGGAAACGGTTGTGTTCCTCCTCGTTGAAACGGACGGTGTACCGGTACACCGCCGGATCAAGTTTGGGATTTCTCCCTGATTTGCTTTTCCTTTTCTCTTTCATATTACTTTGGATTTAGCGGATTGACGGCATAAGCCGCCGCTTCGGATTACAGCACCGCAGTTCTGAAAGGCTTCCCGACTTCGGAGGGAAAGCCCGCCCCCTGCAAGGGCAAGTGCTTTTCGTGGCTGCTCAAAATATTTTGAGCGGCTGAAAAGACATCTTGCTATGTTCAGGTGAACATAAAAATCCGTCAGGGGACGGATTGGGAAAATACCTTTCAGGACTCCGGGCCGCGCGTCATCGGCGAACCCTGCTGTCCGGGTGCAAAGTTACGCCCTTAAAGCGGTATCGGACAGATGCTTGACCCGGTCAATGACTGCCAACCGGCGCAACGTGCCGCCACTTGCCGGAGAAGTGATACAGGTTCCAAAATATACTTGTTTATTTGCAGCATGATTCAAGAAACGAACGATTTGAAGATATGATAAACGGAACATTCAAATACCCGGAAATCCGCTTCTTCGGATACTTGCCGAAACGGATACCCGAACCGTCGGAAACCCGGTTCTCCGACAATTCGGTGACGTATGGATTCAATGACTTCATGACGCAATGTCGTCAATCACCATTTGTCCGACGCACCGCTTCACCACAGAACCGGATACGCGACGACCCGCCTGCGTGTGTAGTCACGGAAGCGGATGGTGCGACAGCCAAATCCGTATGGAAACAGAAAAACAAATCATCAACAATTAAAATAAATGGAACTATGAGTAAGGAAATCTTCGTTGCATTCGCAACACAGAAAGGTGGCATCGGCAAATCCACTGTCACGGCACTTGCCGCCAGCTACCTGCACAACGTGAAAGGCTACAATGTCGCCGTCGTGGACTGCGACGACCCGCAGCACAGCATCCACGGGCTGCGCGAACACGAAATGGGGCTTATCGACAGCAGCACCTACTTCAAGGCTCTCGCTTGCGACCATTTCCGCCGGATCAAAAAGAACGCCTACACCATCGTCAAAAGCAATGCGGTGAACGCCCTCGACGATGCCGAGAGGATGATTGCCACTGAGGACGTGAAACCCGACGTGGTGTTCTTCGACATGCCCGGCACACTCCGAAGCAACGGCGTGATAAAGACGCTCTCGCAGATGGACTACATTTTCACTCCGCTGAGTGCCGACCGCTTTGTCGTGGAGAGTACCCTGAAATTCGTCACGATGTTCCGCGACAGGCTGATGACTACCGGACAGGCGAAAACAAAGGGGCTGCATCTGTTCTGGACGATGGTGGACGGCAGGGAGAGGAACGACTTGTACGGCATCTACGAGGAAGTGATAGCCGAAATGGGCTTTCCGGTACTTTCCACCCGCTTGCCCGACAGCAAGAAGTTCCGCCGTGACCTTTCGGAAGAGCGCAAGAGCGTTTTCCGCTCCACCATCTTCCCGATGGACACGGCACTGCTGAAAGGGAGTGGCATCCGGGAGTTTTCCGAAGAGATAAGCGACATCATCAGACCGCAGTGAGCATGGGCAGCAGGAAAGTGAACACGGAAGGCATCGACGAGGAACTGCTGTTAGCCTCCATCGGGCGGCGCACACAGGACGGGACACTGCGCCCCGCACAGGAAGTACCCGCAGCTGCACCGACCGAAGAGGACACCGCCGCACCGGAACCATCTCCTGTGCAACCCGTAACACGGGAAAAAGCGCAGAGGGAAAGTGGACGCCGGAAAAGGCAGGACGAGGACTACAACGAGCTATTCCTGCGCCGCAACGAGATAAAGACCCGCCAATGTGTCTATATCAGCCGTGACGTCCACGGCAAGATCCTCAGAATCGTGAACGACATCGCCGGAGGGGAAATCTCAGTAGGCGGATATGTGGATACCGTGCTGCGCCAGCATCTGGAACAGCACAAGGAGAGAATCAACGAACTGTACAAGAAACAACGTGAAGATCTGATTTGAAAATGGAAAAAGAAATGACACCGAATGAAAAAAGACCACAGCAAGACTGCGGAGGTATGTTTACCCAAGTGCAGGCGAGTGTGGAAATACTGTCGCCTGTCCCGGTAAGCGGCAAATGCAGTGAGAAGGACTATGAACGCCTGTTCATCCGCGACCCGGAAGTAAAGGCACGTGAGGGGAAGATGGCGTATGTGCGCCCGGAGTACCACGAGCGTATCATGCGTATCACCCGTGTAATCGGGCATGACCGGCTTACGCTGTCCGCTTACATCGACCATGTGCTGACGCACCACTTCAACCAGTGCGAAGATGCGATAAAGAGCCTTTATGCCCGAAATTACAATTCAGTATTCTAACCAAAAACGGAAGGATATGAATTACACAATCAGCATGACAGACATTCTGCTGGCGGTATCGGTCGGCTGCAACCTCTGGTTCCTGTTCCTGCTCCTTTACGAGCGCATCATGGACACGCGGATTGTCCGCTTCTTCAAGGGCATTGTCGGATTATGGCGGTCACTGGACGGGAATGAGGCTAAACGCATAGCGGCACACGAGGAAGTCCCTGCGGAAAAGGCGGACATCATCGGCAAGAGCCGTTTCAGGATGGCATCCACCCGGACAACCGCTGCCATACCGACGCAAGAAGCCGCCACTATTGAAAAAGGCATTGAGCTGTCGGAGGAAGAGGCTACTTTTGACGACGGAAAAACGGGAAACGCATCCCGCCCGGCACAAGTCCCGGAGGAAAAACTCGATGAGACCTTCACGAGCATACCGCCGGAGGAACTGGGATACGGGGACGACGAACCGGAAGAGGACGCCTCGGACACGCCACGGGCTTCGGGCAGCAGCTTTGACGAGATTGACGACGCCTGCAAGACCGCCAAAAACCCGGACGCGACACAGGCGGAACGTGAAAAGGCGGCTAAGGTGTTCACCGACATGGAGGGCACGGAGTTGTACGAGAAAATGATGGAAGGCTCTTCGGAGATAGGCATCCGCATCAAGGGGCTTATCGAGATTCGGCTGAAGAAATCTGAAAAGGAGTTCGTCGTGCCGGACAACATCGAGGAGTTCGACATTCGCAACTATGTATGACAACAATAAAAGAAATGAACATGAAAGAATGACATCAACCCACGCGGCGAGGAAACGCAAGGCGCATCCCCATCCGCAACGGACACGCCCACGTCCGTGGAAACAAACGGGCATCCACTAAAACCAAAGTAAAGAAACAAAGTATCAACCGCCCGACAAAGGACCATCCACCCTTTTGACGGCAAAAAACAAGAACAGTTTATGAACAAGAACATCTTGAAAAACAGAAAAGCAATCCTCTCCGCGGCACTTGTCATCGCCGCAACCGCCTCCGCTTTCGCGCAGGGAAACGGCATCGCGGGCATCAACGAAGCCACCTCTATGGTGAGTTCTTATTTCGACCCCGGAACTAAACTGATATACGCCATCGGTGCAGTCGTCGGGCTTATCGGGGGCGTAAAAGTGTACGGCAAGTTTTCATCGGGCGACCCCGACACCAGCAAGACAGCCGCCTCGTGGTTCGGCGCGTGCATCTTCCTGATTGTTGCCGCCACCATCCTGCGCTCATTCTTCCTTTAATAAATAATGTATGGCTGAATACCCAATCAACAAGGGTATCGGCCGTCCGGTAGAGTTCAAGGGCTTGAAGGCACAGTACCTCTTCATCTTCTGCGGAGGTCTGCTGGCTCTCTTCGTCCTGTTCGTCATCCTCTACATGGTCGGTATCGACCAGTGGATATGTATCGGCTTCGGCGCGGCATCGTCCTCCCTCCTTGTATGGCAGACCTTCGCGCTGAACGCCCGGTACGGTGAACACGGGCTGATGAAATTAGGAGCGGCACGGAGCCATCCCCGATACCTTATCAACCGGCGGCGGATAACCCGTCTGTTCAAACGACAACGAAAGGAAGAAAGACAATGAGGAATACATCGAAAATGACAACACTGGAAAACAGGTTCCCACTTTTAGCGGTGGAGCATGGCTGCATCATCTCAAAGGACGCCGACATCACGGTGGCTTTCGAGGTGGAACTACCGGAACTTTACACCGTGACGGGTGCGGAGTACGAGGCGATACACAGTTGCTGGTGCAAGGCTATCAAGGTGCTGCCGGACTACTCCGTCGTCCACAAACAGGACTGGTTCATCAAGGAACGCTACAAACCGGAGCTTCAGAAGGACGACATGAGCTTTTTAAGCCGCTCTTTCGAGCGTCACTTCAACGAGCGTCCGTACCTGAAACACACCTGCTACCTCTACCTGACCAAGACAACAAAGGAGCGTAACCGGATGCAGAGCAATTTCAGCACGCTGTGCCGGGGACATATCATCCCGAAGGAGCTGGACAGGGAAACCACGACCAAGTTCTTGGAAGCCTGCGAACAGTTCGAGCGCATCATGAACGACAGCGGGCTTGTCAGGCTGCGCCGCCTCTCCACCGATGAGATTGTGGGTACTGAGGGAAAGACGGGACTTATTGAACGCTACTTCTCGCTCATGCCGGAAGGTGACACCACCTTGCAGGACATCGAGCTTTCGGCAAGGGAGATGCGCATCGGCGACAACCGCCTGTGTCTGCACACCCTCTCCGACGCGGAAGACCTGCCGGGCAAGGTGGCTACCGACACCCGTTACGAGAAGCTCTCCACCGACCGGAGTGACTGCCGACTGTCATTCGCCTCCCCGGTGGGGCTTCTGCTCTCCTGCAACCATATCTACAACCAGTATGTGCTGATAGACAACAGTGAGGAAACCTTGCAGAAGTTCGAGAAGTCCGCCCGTAACATGCAGTCGCTATCTCGCTATTCAAGGAGCAACAGCATCAACCGCGAGTGGATAGACCAATACCTGAACGAAGCCCATTCCTACGGACTGACCTCGGTACGGGCACACTTCAACGTCATGGCGTGGAGCGACGATGCGGAGGAACTGAAGCATATCAAGAACGACGTGGGCAGCCAGTTGGCAAGCATGGAATGCGTGCCGCGCCACAACACCATCGACTGCCCGACACTATACTGGGCGGCGATACCCGGCAATGCGGCGGACTTCCCGGCGGAAGAGAGTTTCCACACCTTCATCGAACAGGCGGTGTGCCTGTTCACAGAGGAAACCAACTACCGCAGCTCGCTCTCGCCCTTCGGCATCAAGATGGTGGACAGGCTCACGGGAAAACCGCTGCACCTTGACATCTCCGACCTGCCCATGAAGCGAGGTATCACGACCAACCGCAACAAGTTCGTGCTGGGTCCTTCGGGCAGCGGCAAGTCTTTCTTCATGAACCACCTCGTGCGCCAATATTATGAGCAAGGCGCACATGTGGTATTGGTGGACACGGGAAACTCCTATCAGGGCTTGTGCGGCATGATCCGACGCAAGACAGGCGGAGCGGACGGTGTGTATTTCACCTACACGGAAGATAAGCCCATCAGCTTCAACCCGTTCTACACCGACGATTACATCTTCGACGTGGAGAAGAAGGACAGCATCAAGACCCTGTTGCTGACGCTCTGGAAGTCGGAGGACGACAAGGTGACAAAGACGGAGAGCGGCGAGCTGGGCAGTGCCGTGAGTGCCTATATTGAGCGCATCCAATCCGACCGTAGCATCGTGCCGTCGTTCAACACCTTCTACGAGTATATGCGTGACGACTACCGCAAGGAACTGGCACAGCGTGACATCAAGGTGGAGAAGTCCGACTTCAACATCGACAACATGCTCACCACCATGCGGCAGTATTACCGGGGCGGGCGTTACGATTTCCTGCTCAACTCCACGGAGAACATCGACCTGCTCGGCAAGCGGTTCATCGTCTTCGAGATAGATTCGATTAAAGAAAACCGCGAACTGTTCCCCGTCGTGACCATCATCATCATGGAAGCCTTCATCAACAAGATGCGGCGGCTGAAAGGCGTGCGGAAACAGCTTATCGTGGAAGAGGCTTGGAAGGCCCTCTCATCGGCGAACATGGCTGAATATCTGCGCTATATGTATAAGACGGTCAGAAAATATTACGGCGAGGCAATCGTGGTGACGCAGGAGGTGGACGACATTATCAGTTCTCCGGTGGTCAAAGAGAGCATTATCAACAACTCGGATTGTAAAATCCTGCTTGACCAAAGGAAATATATGAACAAGTTCGACCAGATACAGGCGTTGCTCGGACTGACGGAAAAGGAGAAGTCGCAGATACTCTCCATCAACATGGCGAACAACCCTTCACGGCTCTACAAGGAGGTGTGGATAGGCTTGGGCGGCACGCAGTCGGCGGTCTATGCCACGGAGGTCAGCGCGGAAGAGTATCTGGCGTACACCACCGAGGAAACGGAAAAAGTGGAGGTTTACCGTCTGGCGGAGAAGCTGGGCGACGACATCGAAGCCGCCATCCGGCAGCTTGCCGAAAGGCGGAGAAACAAGGAATAACTAAAAAACAGAATGTATCAACCAAAAAAGAAAAACGCGTATGAATTTACCAAAAGTGAAAATGCTGCAAGTCAGCAAGTGCCTTATCGGATTGGCGGTCATGATGCTGCAATCCTGCGACGTGGCCGACAACCGCCGCGACATGCTGTGCGGGAACTGGGAGAGCGTGGAGGGAAAACCTGACGTGCTTATCTACAAGGAGGGCGAAGCCTACAAAGTGACGGTGTTCCGTCGTAGCGGTCTGCGCCGCAAGCTCAAGCCGGAAACCTATCTCTTGCAGGAGGAGAACGGCAACCTGTTCATGAACACCGGCTTCCGCATCGACGTGTCCTACAACGAGGCCACGGATGTGCTGACTTTCTCGCCAAACGGGGACTATGTGCGGGTGAAGCCGCAGCCGGGACATCCGACCGAAGAATAACAACCACTAAAATCCAAAGTAACATGAGAACAAGAATAACAATGATTATCTGCCTGTGCCTGCTTTTCGCGGGCAGGGCAAGCGCACAGTGGGTCGTAAGCGATCCGGGCAATCTAGCGCAGGGCATCATCAATGCCTCCAAAAACATCATCCATACCTCCAAGACCGCCACGAACATGGTGAGCAACTTTCAGGAGACGGTGAAAATCTATCAGCAGGGCAAGAAGTATTACGATGCCCTCAAATCGGTGAACAATCTGGTCAAGGACGCCCGCAAGGTGCAGCAGACCATCCTGATGGTGGGCGACATCACAGACATCTATGTGAACAGTTTCCAACGGATGCTCCGTGACGGGAATTTCAGACCCGAAGAGCTTTCCGCAATCGCTTTCGGCTACACGAAACTGCTGGAGGAAAGCAACGAAGTGTTGACGGAACTCAGGAACGTGGTGAACATCACCACGCTCTCCATGACCGACAAGGAGCGCATGGACGTGGTGGAACGCTGCCACTCGAAGATGAAGCGTTACCGCAACCTCGTGAGCTACTACACGAACAAGAACATCTCCGTGAGTTACCTGCGTGCGAAAAAGAAGAACGACCTCGACCGCATCATGGGGCTGTACGGGAACATGAACGAAAGATACTGGTAGCCTATGAAGTTCGACAACCTTCATCAGATTTTACGTTCACTTTATGAGCAGATGATGCCGCTGTGTGGGGACATGGCTGGTGTGGCGAAAGGCATCGCCGGGCTGGGTGCGCTGTTCTACGTCGCCTACCGGGTATGGCAGTCGCTGGCGAGAGCTGAACCGATAGACGTATTCCCGATGCTCCGTCCTTTTGCCATCGGTCTGTGCATCATGTTCTTCCCGACTGTGGTGCTGGGCACGATAAACAGCATCCTCTCACCCGTCGTACAGGGCACGGCAAAGATGCTGGAGGCGGAAACGCTGGACATGAACCGATACCGGGAGCAGAAGGACAAACTGGAATACGAGGCGATGGTACGCAACCCCGAAACCGCCTACCTCGTGTCCAACGAGGAATTTGACAAGCAACTGGAGGAACTCGGCTGGTCGCCCTCCGACATGGTGACGATGGCGGGAATGTATATCGACCGGGGAATGTACAACATGAAGAAGAGCATCCGCGACTTCTTCCGCGAGATACTCGAACTGCTGTTCCAAGCCGCCGCCCTCGTGATAGACACCGTCCGCACCTTCTTTCTCGTGGTGCTGGCGATTCTCGGTCCGATAGCCTTCGCCCTGTCGGTATGGGACGGTTTCCAAAACACGCTCACGCAGTGGATATGCCGCTATATACAGGTCTATCTGTGGCTACCGGTATCGGACATGTTCAGCACCATACTGGCGAAGATACAGGTTCTGATGCTGCAAAACGACATCGAGCGGATGCAGGCAGACCCGAACTTCTCGCTGGATTCGAGCGACGGGGTGTATATCGTATTCCTCTGCATCGGCATCATCGGCTACTTTACCATTCCCACCGTTGCGGGCTGGATTATCCAAGCCGGAGGCATGGGCGGTTACGGTCGCAACGTGAACCAGATGGCGGGACGAGCCGGAAGCATGGCGGGCAGCGTGGCGGGTGCAGCCGCAGGAAACGCAGTCGGACGTGTCGGCAAATTGCTGAAATAATCAATGTGCAATCATAAATTGGAAAATATAAATGGAATTCAAATCACTTAGAAACATCGAATCGTCGTTCAGGCAGATACGCCTGTTCGGTATCGTCTTCCTCTCGCTGTGCGCCGTGGTGACGGTGTGGAGCGTGTGGAACTCCTACCGTTTCGCAGAGAAGCAACGGGAGAAAATCTATGTGCTGGACAACGGCAAGAGCCTGATGCTCGCCTTGTCTCAGGATTTGTCGCAGAACCGCCCGGCGGAGGCACGGGAACATGTGCGCCGTTTCCACGAGATGTTCTTCACGCTATCACCTGAAAAAAGCGCGATTGAACACAACGTGAAACGTGCCTTGCTGCTGGCGGACAAGAGCGTGTACCACTATTATTCGGACTTCGCGGAGAAGGGGTACTACAACCGCATCATCGCCGGGAACATCAACCAAGTGCTGAAGGTGGACAGCGTGGTGTGCGACTTCAACGCCTATCCCTACCGTGCCGTGACCTACGCCACACAGAAAATCATCCGGCAGAGCAACGTCACCGAGCGCAGCCTCGTGACCACCTGCCGCCTGCTGAACGCATCGCGGTCGGATGACAACCCGAACGGTTTTACCATCGAGGGTTTCACCATCATTGAGAACAAGGATTTACAGACTATCAAACGGTAACAGGACATGAAAAGTATCAGAAAATCAATGTGGGGCATGTATTGGAAACTCCACGACAAACGGAAACGCTTGGCGGCAAGTCTCAAAGGGTATCTGGACGGCTTGCCGCCGGAAACACGCCGCCGCATCGTGCTGGGGATGTTCGCCGCCTTCGCGGTGCTTGCCCTTTACACCTTCGGCAGAGCCGTCTATGACATCGGCAGGAACGACGGCTCACATATGGAAACGGGACACGCCGGACGGGTGGAACTGCCGACCCCGGCGGAAACAGGCAATCACTTAACACCTTATTTATATGGAACAGACAAAGAATGAACCGACGAAAGAGAACAAAGCTGCTCCCGAAACGGGGAAACCGAAAAAGGAGCGCGAACCGCTGACAGAGGCGCAACGGCTGAAACGGCAGAAGATGATCGTGCTGCCCGCTATGGTGTTGGTGTTCATCGGGGCGATGTGGCTGATATTCGCCCCGTCCTCCGGCAAGGAGCAACCGCCGGGAACGGACGGATACAACACCGAGATGCCCGACGCTGACAAGGCGAACCGGCAGATTATCGGCGACAAGCTGAAAGCCTACGAGCATGGGGAGATGGAAGAGCGTCAGGAGAGCCGCAACCGTGCCATCGGGCAGCTGGGCGACATGTTCGACCGCGAGATAGCGGGAACGGAGAACGGAGTGGACTTCGACCTCGCCAATCCGGGCGGCAAGGAAGAAAGGGCAAAGCCAGCCACGCCGCAGACCATCCAGTCCTCCGCAGCCGCCTACCGTGACCTGAACGCCACGCTCGGAAACTTCTACGACCAGCCGAAAAACGACAATGCGGAGATGGACGAATTGTTGGAGCGCATCGCATCGCTGGAGTCGGAACTGGAAAGCGAGAGGGGCAAGGCTTCCTCTATGGACGAGCAGGTGGCTCTTATGGAGAAGTCCTACGAGCTGGCGGCAAAGTACATGGGCGGTCAGAACGGAGGACAGCCATCGGCGGAACAGAGGGCAGAGCCAACTACCGTGCAGAAAGGGAAGAAGAACAAGGCAATGCCTATCAGACAGGTGGAGCATCAAGTAGTTTCTTCACTCTCACAGCCTATGAGTAACGCGGAGTTTGTCGCCGCCTTATCGCAGGAACGCAACCGGGGTTTCAACACGGCTGTCGGCACGGCGGAGGTATTGGACAGGAACACCATACCGGCGTGCGTGCATGGGGCGCAGAGCGTGACGGACGGGCAGACGGTAAGGCTGCGCCTGCTGGAGCCTATGGCGGTGGCAGGCAGGACAATACCCCGGGGTGCGGTGGTGGTCGGCACGGGCAAGATACAGGGTGAGCGGCTCGACATCGAGATTACCTCGCTGGAATACGACGGCACGATTATCCCCGTGGAGCTTGCGGTCTATGACACGGACGGACAGCCCGGCATCTTCATCCCGAACTCGATGGAGATGAACGCCGTCCGGGAGGTCGCCGCCAACATGGGCGGCTCGCTGGGAAGCAGCATCAACATCTCCACCAATGCCGGGGCGCAGCTCGCCTCCGACTTGGGCAAGGGGCTGATACAAGGCACGAGCCAGTACATCGCCAAAAAGATGCGAACCGTCAAGGTGCATCTGAAAGCCGGGTACAGGGTCATGCTTTACCAAGAAAAATATTGAAAACAATAAAAATTACCACTAAAATCCAAAAGTAATGAGAAAAGTAATCATCATGTTTGCCCTCGCTATGGGCATCATAACTGCCAACGCGCAGGAGAATGTAACCGTTGAAACGACCAACGGAAGTGAACAACCGACCTTGACGAAGGAGGTCTATCCGCAGAAGGAGGCGGACGGCGACCTATATCACGGGCTGTCACGCAAGCTGACCTTCGACCGCATGATACCGCCGCACGGTCTGGAAGTGACCTACGACAAGACCGTCCACGTCATTTTTCCGGCGGAGGTGCGCTATGTCGATTTAGGCTCGCCCGACCTGATTGCCGGGAAAGCCGACGGAGCGGAGAACATCATCCGTGTGAAGGCTACCGTAAGGAATTTTCCCAACGAAACGAATATGTCCGTCATCACGGAGGACGGCAGTTTCTACACCTTCAACGTGAAGTACGCCGCCGAACCGCTGTTGCTCAACGTGGAGATGTGCGACTTCATCCATGACGGCAGCACGGTGAACCGCCCGAACAACGCGCAGGAAATCTATCTGAAAGAGCTGGGCAGCGAAAGCCCGATGCTGGTGCGCCTTATCATGAAGTCCATCCACAAACAGAACAAGCGCGAGGTGAAGCATATCGGCTGCAAGCGTTTCGGCATCCAATACCTGTTGAAAGGCATCTACACGCACAACGGCTTGCTTTATTTCCACACGGAGATAAAGAACCAGAGCAACGTGCCTTTCGATGTGGACTACATCACTTGGAAAATCGTGGACAAGAAGGTTGCGAAGCGTACTGCCGTGCAGGAGCAGATTATTCTGCCGCTCCGCGCGCAGAACTACGCCACCCTCGTGCCGGGCAAAAAGAGCGAGCGCACGGTCTTCACGATGGCGAAGTTCACCATCCCCGATGACAAGTGCCTCGTGGTGGAATTGAACGAGAAGAACGGCGGCCGTCACCAGTCCTTCGTGATTGAGAACGAGGATTTGGTACGCGCGGGTACCATCAACGAACTTCAAGTACGCTGACCATGAGAAAGTACATCGCAATAATCATCGCGTCGCTTGCCCTTTTTACAGGGCAGGCGCACGCCCAGCGGTGTCTGCCGAAGATGCAGGGCATCGAGGTGAGGGCGGACATGGCGGACGGCTTCAATCTCGGCGGCAAGGACGGCGGGTACAGCTTCGGGGCGGCTCTCTCCACCTACACGAAGAAGGGGAACAAGTGGGTGTTCGGTGGCGAATACCTGTTGAAGAACAATCCCTACAAGGACACCAAGATACCCGTGGCGCAGTTCACGGCGGAGGGCGGCTATTACTTCAAGATACTGTCGGACGCCCGAAAGATTGTTTTCGTCTATGCCGGGGCTTCGGCTCTCGCCGGATATGAGGCGGTAAATTGGGGGAAGAAGGTGCTGCATGACGGCTCCACGCTGCACGACCGGGACGCCTTCATCTACGGCGGTGCGCTGACGCTCGATGTGGAGTGTTACGTGGCAGACCGTATCGCCCTGCTTGCCAACCTGCGGGAGCGTTGCCTTTGGGGTGGCGACACACGGAAGTTCCACACGCAGTTCGGGGTCGGTATCAAGTTCATCATCAACTGACACGGGCATGGAAAGGACGGAAATAGATGCTGTCAGAAGGATGCCGCTTGCGGATTTTCTCGCACGGCTGGGGCATGAGCCTGTCAGAAGGAGCGGTAACGAGCTGTGGTATCTTGCCCCGTACAGGGGCGAGCGCACATCCTCTTTCCGTGTGAACGTGGCGAAACAGCTCTGGTACGACTTCGGTTTGGGCAAGGGCGGCGACATCTTCACGCTTGCCGGGGAGTTTCTGCAAAGCGATGACTTCATGAAGCAAGCGAAGTTCATAGCGGAAGCCGCCAATATGACGGTTGCCGGATGGGAAAAGCCCGTCTATCTCTCGAAGCCGACCGAATCCGTTTTTGAGGATGTGGAGGTCGCTCCGCTGCTCCGCTCACTGCTGACGGAGTATTTAGAGGAACGGGGCATCCCTTACGCCATCGCATCCCGTCACTGCTGCCGCTTGAACTACGGTGTGCGTGGGAAACGGTATTTTGCCGTTGGCTTTCCGAACATGGCAGGTGGCTATGAAGTCAGAAGCCGATATTTCAAGGGTTGCATACCTCCGAAGTCTGTATCACTGGTAAAGGCGAATGACATCCCGGCTGACGAGTGCCTCGTGTTCGAGGGCTTCATGGACTTTCTCTCTGCCGTGACGCTTGGTGTAACCGGTAACGCTGACTGTCTTGTGCTGAACTCAGTCGCCAACGTGGAGAAGGCGGCGGGATTGCTGGACGGATACGGGCGCATCGGCTGCTTCCTCGACCGTGACGAAGCCGGACGGCGGACGCTTGCCGCACTTACCATGCGATACGGGGAACGTGTCACCGACCGTTCCTCCCTCTATGACGGTTGCAAGGACTTGAACGAGTACCTGCAACTGACAACGAAAAAACAGAAAAACAACCATCTAAAAATCGAAGAACAATGAACATACTGAACAACAGAAACAAGAGAACATCAATATTCAAGGCAGTGGCGTTATGCCTGATAGCCGCCATGTCATTCACCCTCGTGTCATGTGACGATGACATGGACATCCAGCAGTCCTATCCCTTCACGGTGGAGGTCATGCCCGTGCCGAACAAGGTAGTAAAGGGGCAGACAGTGGAAATCCGCTGTGAACTGAAAAAGGAGGGCGACTTTTCGGGTACGCTCTATACCATCCGCTATTTCCAGTTCGAGGGGGAAGGCTCGCTCAAAATGGATAACGGCATCACCTTCCTGCCTAACGACCGCTACCTGCTGGAGAACGAAAAATTCCGCCTGTACTACACGGCGGCGGGTGATGAGGCGCATAATTTCATCGTGGTGGTGGAGGATAACTTTAGCAACTCCTACGAACTGGAATTTGACTTCAACAACAGGAATGTAAAGGACGACGATCTTACCATCGTTCCCATCGGCAACTTCAGCCCCTTGTTGAAATGATGCGTGTATTCATGACAATGCTCTGTTCACTTCTGACGGTCTGTTCTGTGTCCGCGCAGATCAGCCGCCAAGAGGGAACGGACGGGCAGGCGGCAATCTACCGACTGCCGCTTATGGAACGTGCTTTTTTATGCTGCCGCTACTTTGAAGGCTGGCACTCAGAAAAACACTACCCATACGTCGGTTGGGGTCACAAACTTTTGCCAAACGAGAAGTATTCGGCACGAACCATGACAAAACGGGATGCGGATGAACTTTTGCGGAAAGACCTGCGCAAATTTGTCGCCATGTTCCGTAAATTCGGGGTTGATTCGATTTTGCTTGGCACGTTAGCTTACAATGTGGGACCGGCGAAGCTGTTAGGCAGCAAAACAATCCCCAAAAGCACCTTAATCAAGAAGCTGGAAGCTGGTGACAGGAACATCTACCGTGAGTATATAGCCTTCTGCAACTACAAAGGAAAACGCCACGCCATGCTGCTCAAACGGAGAAAGGCGGAGTTTGCGCTGTTGTATATCCCATAAAAGGACTGACAAAACTGGCAAAAGACGTGCCATATTTAACTTGGCACGTCTTTTGCTCTATCACTTGATAGATTATCGTAGGATTTTCTCGTTAATTGACATCGTTGAGCCATTTTTGCCTATCGGTTTCCAAATAACACTTCAAGTTGTAAGTGTTGTGAGAGCAATACAAAACATAGTTATTAACCATAAAAAGTATAGCGAAATTATGAAGAAAGTATTTAGGAAAATTCAGAAAGGAACAACAAAAATGATTGAACGTATCAAATCGTTGGGGGAAATGGAGACGAAGCAGAAATGTGTAGTTCAACGGTTCGAGATTATCATTCCCCTCCACCAAAAAATAACGACCCAATATATAGCCTCCGCAAGTTTTACTTGCGGATTTTTTAGTTATCGCAGATTGGACAAAGGTTTCTTTGCTACTTTCTTTGTCCGCCATCATGCTCACTGAAAGAAAGTAGGGCGGCTCTCGCCGCCCCGCCACTCAAAAGCGTGTGTAAAGTCCCGTCACCATCGTGAACATTTCCTCCAGCATATCAAAATAGATACCCTCGTGTACGGCAATGTCCTTTGTCTTGCACTCAAAGGTCTTTTTGCTGAACGTCCTGCGGTAGAAGCGCATATTGTAGAGGTCTGCCCCTTCGTCATAGATGATGTCAAGGCGGTTGGCACTTGTTTTGTTCCTTGCAAGGCTCATCCGTAAGCCGTTGCCCATATCTATGAAATCACGGCTACCTGTCATGGCGGTGAAGCGTTTTCCGCCTATCTGCTGTAATATCGTCTTGGCTATCATATCTTTTGTTTTTAGGGTTTTAAGTATTGGCGGTGCGGACACCGCCATCCCGTTCAAAATTCTCGCATTTCGGAAATGGGGGTCTGCCGTTGTAGCCACTCTTTCACACATTCCATATTGTACTCGCTCGTGATGACTGCCGTATGGCTGTCGGTGGCGGTGAAACGTGTGCTTTCGTAATCATCTATCCACCCCTTGAGGGTGTCCGTTCCCCACGCTCCGGTATCGTCAAAGATACCGTCCAATGCCGTGATAGGTTCGCTGAACTTGACTATCAGCGTTTGATAGGTCGTGTTCATAGTCTGTCCTCCTTTCCCTTCTTTGCGTTCAGCCACTTGTCCCGTGCGGCTCGGCACTCGTCCAACGTGGGTTTGACACAAGAGAACAATTCTCTGTCTATGGGGTGGCGGTAGTCGTACTGCACAAGTGTCCGCCTGCGTCTTCCGATACCCGATTGGAAACGCTCGTATTTCTCCGTACCTGCTTCCGCGCAGGTGCTTACTCCGTTGATGGTCATTCGTGTTGTCATAATGTTGCTTTTTAGATGGTTAAAAATGTACTGACAGAACTCTGTTCTTCATCACCATTTCGGGGTTGCTTGTGTAGCGTTGGTGCAGGTAGAAATGGTGTGAGCCGAAGCCGTAAAGGAAAAACTTGTCAAGTTCGTGCTTCTCGGCAAACTCCTTTACGCTCTTTCTCAATTCCCCCTCACTCGTTGTGAGAGTGAGGAGGTTCACAAATTCAAGGAACATCGTGGGGATTGCATCATCCCACACACAAATCATACTTTCAATTCTTACTTCCATATCAATGTTGTTTTAGGGGTTATGCTATGCCGCTTTCATCCGCTCACGGATAAGGTTGGCGTTCTTGTTCACAAGGTCTATGATGCGCTCGTGATATTCGGTGTCCTGGTTGTGCTTGCCGTGGCACTGCACCACTTCGAGGGTTCGCAAGTCCACCTCTACGGTTTCAATAATCTCATCGCCAATCCTTGCCGATAGTATGAGGGTGTCGGCTTTCTTGTAGTATCCACTGCCAAACACGCAGATGCCCTGCGTCTTGCCCTCGTTATAATACTCGTCTATGCTTTCAAGCACCTTGACGATTATTTCCTCGTCCGTGATTACCAAGCCGAAGAATTTGGATTTGTTGGCGATGAAATCCTCCGCATCTTTCTTTCGTTGGAGTTGTCGCTGTTGCTCACGCTCACGCCTTTCAATCTCCCAACGGCGTTGCTCTGCGGCTCTTTCCTTCTCGTGTATGGCTTCAATTTTTCGGGTTGCGTTGTCGTGTGCCGCCATGAAATCTTCGGGACAGATGTTCTTCGGGTTACGGAGGTCTTGACCGAGTTTTTTGAGCATACGCAGATAGTCGCACCACATTGAGAGGTTGTCTATCTGATACTTGTGACGCTTGGCAATCAGATATGATGCCCAACATTCATCGGCAGTACGGGTATTGAAAAGAAAGTGTTTCATGACCTCAATCTCACCGCCTTTCATAAGGGTTTCAATTCTTGGGTCTGAAAGCAAGGCTTTGAAAAGACGCACGGGGGAGATGCCGTGGAAATCGCCCTTGAAGCCGTTACGTCTGAGTTGGGGCAATATCCTCATCTTTGGATATGCACAGCTTCTTGCCACCACATCATCGTATAGGCTGTTGTGCGGTCTTACCTCCATATCGCTGCCTAATGCCCACACATCGCAATAGCAGAAAAGGAAGCCACGGAGCAACGCCATGTCCGTAACCTTGCCGTCGGGTGAAATCCAACGCTGCACGACCTCGTGGCAGTAGAAACGCATCGGTTCGCCTTTCCTGCTCTCGCATCTGACCTGCGCCACGCGGATTACCTGATACCCTTTGCAGGTGGTTATCACGCTGAAATTCTGCGTTTCCTTGTAGATGCGTCTGCGTGTGTCCTGCACTTTGAGTTCGGCATGGCATTTGGGGCAGGTGCAGCCTTCAAGGGTGTCGCATAGTCCGCTGTCGCTGTGCCACTCGTGACCGCAGTCGGAACAGGTGATGTTCCCTTTCTTGGTGCGGTAGCCGATATGCTCAACGCAGTGGCGGTATGCCCAATCTATTTGTGTCGCTGATATGGGGCGAAGGTTGGCGGAAAGTCTTGCCACCTCTTTCTGTATCTTGGTCTTCGGTTTCATAAGCCTAAATCAAATAATGAGGGTTGGGGTTGGTTTTCTTTTCTCGCTGACGGTCTGTGGCGGTTCTGCAACTTGCGGAGTTCCTCCTCTTGGTATTTGCGGACAGCGTTCTGACGTGCCTCCGCCTTTTCCTCTGCCGTGAGTTTCACAACGTGGTTCACAACCACTTGGCAGTCCATCGGTTTGCCCACCTCTATCTCGTTTTCCTCATAGTAGTGGATGGCTTGCCCGAATATCTCTCCGTCCGTGAAACCGTTGCAACCGCTTTTCTGCACATAGTTCAGAATGTGGGTCACGCACTCGTCCATGTTCTTGGCAGGGTTGCGGTACTTCTTTGCAAATAGCGCATCTTCCTCCGCACGCTGTTCCAAGTACATATATATCGTTCTCTTGAAATGGTCTGTTCCTTTCATATCGCTGTCATTTTTAGATTATCTGTTTCAGTATCTCTCTCCAATAGGTCGGCTCTACCTCGCTGAGAAGGAAGTCCATGAAATCCCTCCGTGCGTCCTTGTTCAGTTCGTGGTACAATCTTCGGAAAGTTTCAAAATTGCCGTTGATGTACGTTTCCACCATATACACGAAGATGTTGTCCACCTCGTAATATCTGCACTGCTGCGCTGCCGTCTTGCTGTTTCTTTTTGCCATGTCGGTAAGGGTTAAAGGGTGAATAACCAAAGGATGAAGCCAAAGAAGGCAATGGTGGAAAGGATAGCCACGATTACACCTATCGCCACTCGGAACACTCCGTTTACAATCTCTCTGATGATGCCCCAAAGGATGCCGAACACCCCGAAGGCGGTGCGCATCATCAAGCCGCATATCGCCAACCCGATGTGTTGCGCCATTTGTCTGAAATTTGCCGTTGCCGTCATATCTTCGCTGTTTTTGATTTTTTTGTTTTTAATGCGGATTCAAGAGCTGAGGGAGTTGAGTTTCAAACTATCTTATCTGCCTCTCGTTTATCCGACATTTTTTTTATGCGTCTTTCTGTCGCATCGGTCGTTTTCGTTTCGGGTGCTTGAAAAGGTAGGGATTAGGGAATGCAAGGTTTTTCGGTCAAAATACTACCCGCAGGGCTGGAGATTTTTACCGAAAACAGGAGGCTTGACCTTGCTTTCCCGTCCAATCCCGGAATTACCTTTGCGCCCAGAACGAAAATGACTGACTGATGCGGCTTACTGAAAGGCGCAAAATGGAGGTAAACGAAAACAGAGGCAGATTGTGTAGAAAAAAACTTCAGGGGAAAATCCGTAAAAAAAAGAATCACCAAAAGGAAAAAGACATCACCGGAAGCGTGAAAAGGGCAAACCACAACAAAGGAAGTATGATTGTTTCCGATCCGACGGAACTTGTTCAGCCGGGTGGCAACAATCATTCTTCCCGGTTTGTCCGGCTGTGTGTGGGCGCCTGTTTCATTCATGGGGCAGGCTGACACACTCTGCATTCACTTTCCGCTTCCGGCAAAAGAGACAGCGAAAAAAGAAAAATCATTTGAAAACCCGTAAAAGCACCTCTTGGCATAGGCGCAAAAGAAAGGGGCATTGCTTCATCTGTCTAAACATCGTTTAGGCGTGAGGCAATGCCCTTTTCTCCAGCTATGCGGTAGTCGGCACACGTTTGTTCCAAACTCGTTTTGGGCAATGGTGTGCCGACGGACAATACCGCTTTTACGGAAAATTCTTATGAATGAGGGGATAAAAAACGGGAGTTTATATCAAAATCTCGAATTAAATAGCTACTTTTGCATACGAAGAGTTCTTTGAAGGTTACGCAACGCGCAGAAGGATAATGCAGTAGATAACTAACTAAATCGTAACCTATTACTATCAAGAGCAATTAACCTACGCTCATTTCCAATAAATTACACTCTTTTCGTAACTTCGTATGGCAAAGGTACAAAAAACTTGTGGCTTGTGATGTATAGTAAATATAAAATGCTAATTTTGTATTAATAAACGCAATAAACTAGAGAATTATGAAAATGATAAAAAGATATGCAGGTATCTTAATGATGCTGACTTTATTGGTTGGCTTTACTTCGTGTGAGAGTGAAGAAGAGACAGAATTTAATCTGCCTGGCGAGTGGTATACTAATGAAGAAATTGATTTCGGGGCATATACCTGGGGAAGAGGTACGCTCATGACATTTAATGCGAGAAATCAAGGAACGATTGGTTCTGCTGGTGATCCAAATTATCTGGTTTTTGAGTGGAGATGGATTGATGGAGGATATAATTCAATGGAATTATTTTTCTACGGTGACCGCACTTATGCCTATATTTGGGGTGCAGAAGCTACCGGCAGGACATTTAGTGGAACATGGTATAATAATTGGCAGGATTTTAGAGATAGAATAGATGGACAGCCATTTTATATGAGGCGTCAATAAAATAATAATGAAGATTAAAAATAAAGCCAGAGTCGATTATGATTCTGGCTTTATTTTTAAATATAGGAATTTATTTTTTCAGAAACAACTTCTTAAACTCCGCCGGATAAGGCGTCTCGAACTCCATCAAATCTCCCGTTACCGGATGATAGAAACAAAGTTTGAAAGCATGGAGTGCCAGTCGTCCGATAGGGTTGGGAGAATCTTCTCTTCCATATCTTCCATCGCCGATAATAGGATGACCTAAATCCTGCATGTGTACACGAATCTGATTTTTCCGGCCGGTTTCCAGATCGAGTTCCAAAAGAGAATATCCGTTGGCACGTTTGATCGTCTTATAGTGGGTAATAGACTTTGAACCACCGTCATCGTATTCACTGGAGCTTACATAAAGTGTCTTATCAGTCAGCCAGGAAACAACCGTATCATAATCTTTTTCCATATTTCCTTCCACCACAGCTACATATCGGCGGTCAGTTACTATATCATGCCAGTTGTCACGTAGGATCTGCTGTGTTTTTTCGTTTTTGGCAAACATCATCAGGCCGGAAGTATCCCTGTCCAGGCGGTGAACGATAAACACACGGAATTGACGTCCGGAGCGTTGTACATATTCGTTAAGTATCGTGTAGGCCGTGCGCTCTTTCTGGCGATCCGTATTGACTGATAAAAGTCCTTGCATCTTCTCGACAACAATGATATAGGCATCCTCATACACGATTTTCAGCAGTCTGTTATTAAATTCTTTCTTTCCTTTCTCTTTGCTGATTTGTACTTTCATGCCTGGTTCCAATGGGAAGTTGAATTGTGTAGTGATTACATTGTCAACAAATACAACCCGTTTGCTTAGCAATGATTTTAATTTCGTACGACTTGCGTCCGGCATCTTGGCAGCCAGGAACTCCATTAGTTCCATGGGTTCTTTCACTGCATAATTAGTATATTGAGCACGTGCTTTTTCAGCAGGAGTTTTTCTAGGTCTTTTTTCCATTTCTTTTTTCTTTTGAAATTCTATTATCACCACGGATTATCGAAGTTCCAGCAACACCACATTTTCTACGTGGTGGGTGTGAGGGAACATATCTACCGGTTGAATGGCTTTCACCTTGTATTTCTCATCGAGTAATTGCAAATCCCGTGCTTGAGTAGCAGGATTACAACTTACATACACAATCCGTTTCGGTTCCGCAAACAAAATGACATCAACTACATCCTGGTGCATACCGGCACGGGGAGGGTCAGTGATGATTACATCCGGACGTCCATGCTGATTGATGAAATCCTGCGTTAGCATATCCTTCATATCACCGGCATAAAACAATGCATTCTTGATATCATTGATTTCTGCATTTACCTTTGCGTCTTCGATAGCTTCCGGCACATATTCGATACCGATTACTTGGCGAGCCTGGCGTGATACGAAGTTGGCGATTGTTCCTGTTCCTGTATAGAGGTCATATACCAGTTCGTTACCTGTTAATCCGGCAAATTCACGGGTTACTTTATATAAGTTATAAGCCTGTTCCGAGTTGGTCTGATAGAATGATTTCGGACCCACTTTGAAACGCAGTCCCTCCATTTCTTCAAAGATGTGATCTTTCCCTTTAAATACATGCACATCCAAATCATTGATTGTGTCATTGCACTTATTATTAATAATGTATAGAAGAGAAGTGATTTCAGGGAAAGAGTCCGCTACGAACTGGAGTAACTGCTTGAACAGTTCCATTTCGTGATCTTCCGTAATCTTGCAAATAACGATCACCATCAGTTCGCCAGTTGAAGAGGTGCGTACAATCATATTCCGCAGCATACCTTCCTGTGTACGCAGATTGATGAAAGAGTAATCGTGTTCGTAAGCGTAGTCACGTACAGCGTTGCGGATACGGTTGGATATATCATCCTGTAACCAGCATTTCTCAATAGCCAGCACCTTGTCAAAGGCTCCCGGAATGTGGAAACCCACCGCATTCATCTGGTCATACTTCACATCCTGACGAACTTCTTCGTTTGTCAACCAGCGTTTATTTGAGAAGGTGAATTCCAGTTTGTTCCTGTAGAATTCCGTCTTGTCAGAACCGAGAATCGGAGAAATTTCGGGAAGTTCGATCTTTCCGATACGTCTCAAATTATCTTCCACTTGCTTTTGCTTATATCTGATTTGCTCCGAATAGGGGAGCACTTGCCACTTGCAGCCACCGCATACGCCATAGTGTTGGCAGAAAGGAACAGCGCGATTGGGCGACAGCTCGTGAAACTTCACCGCTTCAGCTTCGGCATATTTATTCTTTTTACGCTTGATTTGCAGGTCTACGACATCACCCGGCACTACATAGGGAACAAAAATCACCAGGTCGTTTACTTTTGCGATGGCTTTTCCTTCGGCAGCCACATCCATGATTGTTACCTTCTCCAATAAGGGAAGCTCTTTTTTCTTTCTTGCCACTTTTACACCAGTCTAATAATTACTTTGCAAAAGTAGGTATTTTTTTTGGAAAAAATTCGGGTATACAGAAATATTCCGGATTGTAATGTCGAAATTGCATTTTGATAGAAAGTTTTTTCGCAAAAAGTTTTCAAGTTTGCGAAATATCCTTAGATTTGCGAAGAGAAAAAAATCATAATGTAACTTTAAACACAATATTATGGATAAAAAAAGAGTTTATACCTTTGGTAATGGTCAGGCAGAAGGAAAGGCTGACATGAAGAATTTGCTCGGTGGTAAGGGAGCCAACCTTGCAGAAATGAATTTAATCGGAATTCCTGTCCCTCCCGGATTCACAATAACTACAGATGTTTGTACGGAATACAATACGTTAGGACGTGATAAAGTGGTTGAGCTGCTGAAAGATGAAGTGGTAAAAGCGATCACTCACGTGGAGGCGTTGATGAAATCTAAATTCGGTGACGTTGAAAATCCTTTGTTGGTGTCTGTACGTTCTGGTGCGCGCGCATCTATGCCGGGTATGATGGATACGATTCTGAACTTGGGATTGAATGACGAAGTGGTAGAAGGTATTATCCGTAAGACAGGTAATGCACGCTTTGCATGGGACTCTTACCGTCGTTTTGTACAGATGTACGGTGACGTAGTGCTGGGTATGAAGCCTACCAATAAAGAAGATATCGACCCGTTCGAAGCTATCATCGAAGAGGTGAAGAAAACGAAAGGGGTAGAACTGGATAACGAGTTGAAAGTGGAAGACTTGCAGGAGCTCGTAAAGAAATTTAAAGCTGCTGTAAAAGAACAGACCGGAAAAGATTTCCCGACTTGTGCATACGAACAACTTTGGGGAGCTATCTGTGCCGTATTTGATTCATGGATGAATGAACGCGCCATCCTTTACCGTAAGATGGAAAGTATACCTGATGAATGGGGTACAGCTGTCAATGTACAGGCTATGGTGTTCGGTAATATGGGTGAAACTTCGGCTACTGGTGTTTGTTTTTCACGTGATGCCGGTACGGGTGAAGACCTTTTCAATGGTGAATACCTGATTAACGCACAAGGTGAAGACGTAGTTGCAGGTATCCGTACTCCGCAGCAGATCACTAAGATCGGTTCTCAACGTTGGGCTGTATTGGCTGGTGTGACTGAAGATGTTCGTGCAGCTAAATTCCCTTCCATGGAAGAGGCAATGCCGGAAATCTACAAGGAACTGGATGCACTCCAGACAAAATTGGAAAATCATTATAAAGATATGCAGGACATGGAGTTCACCGTACAGGAAGGTAAACTCTGGTTCCTTCAGACACGTAACGGTAAACGTACAGGTGCTGCCATGGTGAAGATTGCTATGGACTTGCTCCGTCAAGGCATGATTGACGAAAAGACTGCTTTGATGCGCGTGGAACCGAATAAACTCGATGAATTGCTTCACCCTGTATTCGATAAGGATGCTTTGAAGAAAGCCAAAGTGTTGACTCGCGGTCTTCCGGCTTCTCCGGGTGCTGCAACCGGTCAGGTTGTGTTCTTTGCTGACGACGCTGCTGAATGGCATGCTGCCGGTAAACGTGTGGTAATGGTTCGTATCGAAACTTCTCCGGAAGACTTGGCCGGTATGGCAGTTGCCGAAGGTATTCTTACGGCTCGTGGCGGTATGACTTCTCACGCTGCTGTTGTGGCTCGTGGTATGGGTAAATGCTGTGTATCGGGTGCAGGTGCATTGAATATCGATTATAAAAACCGTACCGTAGAAATTGACGGTGTTGTGTTGAAAGAAGGCGATTATATCTCTCTGAACGGAAGTACAGGTGTGGTATATAATGGTAAGGTAGAAACACAGGCTGCAGAACTTTCCGGTGACTTTGCCGAATTAATGACGCTGGCTGATAAGTATACTCGTCTGCAGGTACGTACAAATGCGGATACTCCTCATGATGCGGAAGTGGCTCGTAACTTCGGTGCAGTAGGTATTGGTCTTTGCCGTACGGAACACATGTTCTTCGAAGGTGAAAAGATCAAGGCAATGCGTGAAATGATTCTGGCGGAAAATGCAGAAGGACGTCGTAAAGCATTGGCTAAGATTCTTCCATACCAACAGGAAGACTTTAAGGGCATCTTTAAAGCAATGGCTGGTTGCCCGGTAACTGTTCGTTTGCTCGATCCTCCTTTGCATGAGTTCGTTCCTCACGATCTGAAGGGACAGCAGGAAATGGCAGATACTATGGGTGTGAGCCTGCAATATATCCAGCAACGTGTAGAATCATTGTGTGAGCATAACCCGATGTTGGGTCACCGTGGTTGCCGTCTGGGAAATACTTATCCTGAAATTACACAGATGCAGACACGTGCCATTTTGGGTGCTGCACTCGAATTGAAGAAAGAAGGAGTGGAAACTCATCCGGAAATCATGGTTCCACTAACTGGTATCTTGTATGAATTCAAGGAGCAGGAAAATGTAATCCGTGCGGAAGCTAAGAAGTTGTTTGAGGAAGTAGGAGATAGCATTGACTTCAAAGTGGGTACAATGATCGAAATTCCGCGTGCCGCTTTGACTGCCGACCGTATCGCTTCTTCTGCCGAGTTCTTCTCATTCGGTACAAATGACTTAACGCAGATGACTTTCGGTTATTCTCGTGATGATATAGCTTCTTTCCTTCCTGTTTATCTGGAAAAGAAGATTTTGAAAGTAGACCCGTTCCAGGTTCTCGACCAGAATGGCGTGGGACAGTTGGTACGTATGGCTACAGAAAAGGGCCGTGCTATCCGTCCGGATCTGAAATGTGGTATTTGTGGTGAACATGGTGGTGAGCCTTCTTCAGTGAAGTTCTGTCACCGGGTAGGTTTGAACTACGTTAGTTGTTCTCCATTCAGAGTGCCGATTGCCAGATTGGCGGCGGCGCAAGCAGCAATAGAAGGATAGTCAAATACGCTGGTTAGGTACTTAACTATCTGATAAATAGACTGTAAATACTTGTGAAAGTATTTGCAGTCTATTTTATTTTATGCCTGTTGGGTATTGATGTCCGTTTACCACCCAATATTTATTTGGTATTTATTATAAAAAACTAACTAAATGTTTGTTTAATCATAAAAACAGCTTTACATTTGCACCCCAGAAATCGACCGAATTGGGGTCTAACGTTTAATTTTAAAAAACAAAGAAAATGAAAAAGGGTTTATTATTGGTAGTTGTAATGTTAGCAACTATCGCTGTAAAAGCACAAGACATTTACGTAGGCGGATCTTTGAACGTTTGGCGTAACAGCACAGGCAACACTACTTCTTTTAAAGTTGCTCCGGAAGTTGGATATAACTTTAATGAGACATGGGCATTGGGTGCTGAATTGGATTATTCACATAATTATAATGGAGGATTAACAAAGAATTCAGTTATTGTTGCTCCATACATTCGTTGGACTTACTGTGAAACCGGTGCGGTTCGCCTATTCTTGGACGGAACTGCTGCTCTCGGCTTCGTGAAGGTTAAAGACGGAGACACTACTAAAGCCGGACAAGTGGGACTTAGACCGGGTATTGCTGTTAAATTGAACGATCACTTCTCTTTCATTGCCAAGTATGGTTTCCTGGGATATCGTAGAAATATAAATACGCTAGGAGATTCTTTTGGTCTTGAACTTACCAGTGAAGATCTTTCAATTGGTTTCCATTACGCATTCTAATAAGAAGAAAACAATTCAACAAATAGGAAAGGGAGTTCTCAAAAATAGGGAATTCCCTTTTTTTATGTATAATCTCTATACTTTACGCACTTATTAACGAAAAAGTTGTTTAATACGAATTACAATTATACATTTGTATTGTTAAACAAGGAGGTTACTAAAAACCTTTAGTATTAATTTAAAACTTTAAAATTATGAAGAAGAGTGTTTTGTTTGTTTTATTTGCACTGATTTCAGTGGCAGGTTTCTCTCAAATTACAGGTTGGAATGCCAAAGTAGGTATGAACTTTAGTAATTACACCGGTGATCTTGATCTGAATGCAAAGGTTGGATTCAAACTTGGTGGAGGTTTTGAATATGCTTTTACTGATACATGGTCACTGCAACCTTCATTATTCTTAACTAGTAAAGGTGCAAAGAAAGATGGCAATAGCATTAATGCAATGTATTTGGAATTGCCAGTAATGGCTGCTGCACGTTTTAATGTAGCAGATAATACTAATCTGGTGGTGAATGCAGGTCCTTATTTTGCTTGTGGTATTGCCGGTAAAACAAAGTTTGACTTAGGTAATGATACGGAACGTAAAGTCGATACTTTTGGTGATGATGCTTTGAAGCGTTTTGATGCAGGTCTTGGTGTAGGAGTTGCATTGGAATTTGGTAGAATCATTGCAGGCTTGGATGGTCAATTTGGTCTGGTTGATGTGGAAAAAGTTGGCAATCCTAAAAACATGAATTTCTCTATTATCGTAGGATATAAGTTCTGATAAGAAAACACCGAAAATACAGAAAGCCGTTGCAGAAGACAATTCGCAGCGGCTTTTTTATTTTATGATTGAGAAAGTCATTTCCTTTATTGGATATACAATAGGAATGCACAGTCAGTTTACTATCGGCTTTTTATTAATCTGATAGCTTTTTCAACTTTTTAAAGTGCTCGATTACGGCTAAATAGTTCTGATCCTGACAGGCGTCGAATTTGTTCCAAAGATCTCCTAATACGACGGCTCCTCCGAAACCGAAATCTTTAATCTCCAGCAAATTATCTTCATTGATACCTCCCAATGCCATCACTTTCGAATCGATAATTTTGGCTCTTTGTGCTTCACGCAATTCTTCGGCAGTATATGTTGAATAGTAATTCACTTTAGAGATACTGTCATAAATAGGACTCATAAAAACATAGTCGTAAAAATGCTTTCTGTTTTTTACCTCCTCCACTGAATGGCACGAACAGCTGATGTGACCATAATAATCATGCGGCTCTTTGGGATTACGTGCATTCAGGTGGATACCCATCAGATTAAATTCTTCTTTCAGATAGAAATGTTCATGCGTGACGATACGGCGGTGATATTTATCCGGAATAAGTGTCAATAGCCGTTCCGAATACATAGCCGGAGTTTCCGGCTTCCTAAGATGTAGGACATCCAGCCCCTCTTCGAAAAGAGCGGTAATAATCTTATCTTCTTCGACGAAGAAGGTAGGGGTGGTAACTACAATTAGTTTCATTTCTTTTGTTAAAATTGGATTGCTTAGCAAAGTTACTAATTAACTATGTCAGAAACCAACCTTTATAGTGAAAATTTGTTAGATTGCCATGTCCGCAGGTCGATAGTCCATAGTTCGCCGGCTAAAGCATCTCCAAAATCACAGATTATTTTCAGCACTTCCGTAGCTTCAACGCTTCCTACAATGGCAGGAGTAACCCCCATCACACCTTTGGGCGGAGGAGGCATTCGTTGCATTTCTTCTTCGTCGGGATAAAGATCCCGGTAGTTCTTTTTCTGATTTCCATAGTTGAATACAGAAACCTGTCCTTCAAAGCCGCAGATAGCACCATATACGTATGGCTTTTTCTGTTCAATGCAGATATCGTTAATCAGGTAGCGGGTGGCAAAGTTATCACAGCCGTCGACTACTATATCATATTCCTGAATGATATGATAAGCATTTTCTTTCGTCAACCGGGTAGAGTAGGGATGTATTCTGATCTCGTTGTTGAGAGCGGAGAGCCGTTCCGCTGCACAGATAGCTTTCGGTTTACCCAATTCTTTTTCGGAATAGAGAACTTGTCGTTGCAGGTTAGTGATGCTTACCAAATCGTCATCTACCAGTCCGAGACATCCCACACCGGCGCCTGCCAGGTAGAGAGCGATGGGAGAGCCTAGCCCTCCCACACCTACAATAAGCACTTTGGCTTCCTGCAGTTTCTTCTGACCTTCTTCTCCGATTTCGGGAAGTATGATTTGTCTATCGTACCGCATCTGCCTATCTTTTAAAATCAAAAGACTGATCCCAATCTTTCCAAACCGGTTCGCGCCCCAGTTTCTTCAAGTCACGTTCCACTTCAACCGCCTTTCGCTCGTCACTTACGTGAAATTGTTCCAGGGTTTGAGGATAACTGTAATATCCTCCCGGTTCAGTTTTACTCTCCGCACTCATGGTTGTAACACCGAGCGTTGCCATGTGATTTCGGATTTCTGCACTTTCACGGGTGGAATAGGAGATATCTACGTCGTGGTCGAAGATTCGCATAGCGAATGTAAGTTGAGCCAGTTCCCGGTCGTTCATGACTACATTCGGTTGGAATCCGCCATTTTCAGACGGACGCATGCGCGGGAAATTTACGCTGTATTTTGTTTTCCAGTAATGCTTCTGCAGATAACGCAGGTGATAAGCCATCATCGTTACGTCTGTCCGCCATTCTTCCAGACCGATCAGGACACCCATACCAATCTTATGTACACCTGCCTGTCCCATGCGGTCGAAGCCATCTACACGCCATTCGAATTTAGACTTCATGCCTCTCGGATGATATGTCTTGTAATTTGCTTTATGGTAAGTCTCTTGAAAACAGATCACTCCATTCAGACCATGATTAGTCAGTTCCTGATATTCTTCTGCTTTAAGGGGCATTACTTCAATTTGCAGGTTGCTGAAATAAGGTTTTGCCAAATCCAGCGCCCGGGCAATGTAGGGAACACCTGCTGCGGCCGGGTTTTCACCGGTTACGAGCAGTAGATTTTCAAAAGGAGCCAGTCGTTTGATGGCTTTGTATTCGTTGACAATCTCTTCCTCTGTCAGTATCGTTCTCTTCAGCGGATTGCTGATGTGGAAACCGCAATAGACACAGGAGTTGGTACATGAATTAGTCAGGTAGAGCGGTACGAACATGGAGATAGTCTTACCGAACCGTTCCATCGTATATTTCTGACTAAGGCGTGCCATCACTTCCAGATAAGGAGTGGCGGCAGGTGAAATCAGCGCCATAAAGTCGTTGACATCCAGATGCTCTTTTTTACCCAATGCACGGCGTACGTCGGCATCTGTTTTGGAATAGATGGCTTTTGTCGTCTCTTCCCAGGATATTTTTTCTAATTCGTCGGAGAACATTCTTATTAAATTGAGAATTGAAAATTAAAAATTGAAAATTGAAATGAGGGGAGGGCAGGTTCGGTCAGTGGGCTGACTTTCTGTTTCTCCCCACTCATTATTTGTTGGTTTTAGCGCTTTTCTTTAAATCGCGTGACAGTCTCATTGCACAGAAATTAGGTCCGCACATCGTACAATATTCTCCATCGATATGATGTCCTGCACGGAAATAGGTCTGCGCCCGTTCCGGGTCGAGAGACAGGTCGAACTGATCTTTCCAGCGGAACTCATAGCGAGCTTTACTCAATGCGTTGTCCCGTACCTGTGCACCCGGGTGTCCTTTTGCCAGGTCAGCGGCATGAGCGGCTATCTTGTAGGTAATGACTCCTACGCGTACATCCTCTTTGTCGGGTAAGGCAAGGTGTTCTTTCGGAGTGACATAACAAAGCATAGCCGTACCCAGCCATCCGATTTGTGCGGCACCGATAGCAGAAGTGATATGGTCGTATCCGGGAGCAATATCCGTCACCAACGGGCCGAGTGTATAGAATGGGGCGTCATGGCATTTTTCAATCTGACGTTCCATGTTCTCTTTGATTTTATGCATCGGAACGTGTCCGGGGCCTTCAATAAATGCCTGAACATTCTTATCCCAGGCACGAAGCACTAATTCTCCCATGGTGTCCAGTTCGGCAAACTGTGCTTCATCGTTCGCATCGTAGATGGAACCCGGACGAAGTCCGTCGCCTAAAGAAACGGCTACATCATATTGTGCCAGGATATCACAAATATCATCAAAGTGATCGTATAAGAAACTTTCCTGATCGTGTACGAGACACCATTTACTCATTATGCTTCCTCCACGGCTGACAATACCGCACAACCGCTTATCGGCAAGATGAACATTATGGCGGCGGATCCCTGCATGAATGGTGAAGTAATCTACACCTTGTTCGCATTGTTCAATCAATGTATCCCGGTAGATTTCCCAGGTGAGGTCTTCCACTATGCCGTTCACCTTTTCAAGTGCCTGATAAATAGGAACCGTGCCGACGGGTACGGGACAATTACGGATAATCCATTCGCGTGTTTCATGGATATTTTCTCCTGTGGAAAGATCCATCAAGGTATCGCCACCCCATTTGCAGCTCCACAATGCTTTCTCCACTTCTTCATCTATGCTTGAGGTAGTAGCTGAATTTCCGATATTCGTATTGATTTTCACAAGGAAGTTGCGTCCGATAATCATCGGTTCAGCTTCCGGGTGGTTGATATTGGCCGGTAATACAGCACGTCCCTCTGCAATCTCCTGACGGACAAATTCTGGAGTAATGTGGGTCTTAATTCCCAATTCCTCGCAGTTCATGTTCTCGCGGATTGCCACATATTCCATTTCAGGGGTGATAATCCCTCTTTTGGCGTATGCCATTTGAGTGATTGCTTCTCCTTTTTTAGCGCGATAGGGCAGAGCGATGTGCTCGAAACGTAAGTGATCGAGACTTTTATCGTCTCTTCTCATTTGTCCGTATTCCGAAGTAATTTCGGGAAGTTGTTCCACATCACCACGGCCTACAATCCATTCTTCACGCATACGGGGCAGTCCTTTTTTAAGATCAATGCTCATATCTGCATCGCTGAACGGTCCGCTGGTATCATATACATATATCTCCGGGTTCGGTGTTGCTATCTTTTCTTCGCCTTCAAAGCTGACACTGGGCACTTGTTCCACTTTCCGCATCGCTACACGGATATTCGGATAAAGTTTACCGGGTAAATAGATTTTCTGCGAGCGGGGGAATTTTACTTTTTGTTCCATAGTTTATTCGTTTTTAATCAAGAAAAGCCGTTAGAGGTGAACTTGCTTCTGCCACGAAGTCGACGGCTTGTAACCCTAATCCTGCTTCGTAAGCCTGTCTTCCGGCTTCTGTAGCCGCTTTGAATGCTTTTGCCATTTCTACCGGATTTCCGGCAACGGCTATTGCGGTATTAACTAATACAGCGGAAGCTCCCAGTTCCATTGCTTCGGCAGCATGACTGGGTGCACCGATGCCTGCATCTACGACTACCGGGATACCTGCCTGTTCGATAATGATTTGCAGGAATTCTTTGGTCTGCAATCCTTTATTGGTACCGATTGGTGCACCGAGCGGCATAACAGTAGCTGCGCCCGCTTCTTCCAGACGTTTGCAGAGTACAGGGTCAGCCTGACAATAAGGCAATACGATAAAACCCAGTTTTACCAGTTCTTCCGTAGCTTTCAGTGTCTCGATAGAGTCAGGGAGCAGATAGCGTGGGTCCGGGTGAATTTCCAGTTTCAGCCAATTTGTTCCAAAGGCTTCGCGAGCCAGTTGTGCTGCAAAAACAGCCTCTTCTGCATTACGTACACCGGAAGTATTGGGCAATAGCTGAATATTCGGATGAATAATATGTTTCAGCATGTCATCCTCTTTGTTGTCCATGTCGATTCGTTTCATGGCAACAGTAACCATTTCCGTGCCTGAAGCCAGAATAGCTTGTTCCATTACTTCATTGGAATTGAATTTTCCTGTTCCCAGGAAAAGACGGGAGTTAAATTCGCGTCCCGCAATTACTAACTTTTCCATTCTCTATATTTTAGTTGATTATTTAAATGCTAATTTTGCAGACAATTATAGAAACGCAGATTAACGCAAATTTTCGCAAAAAATTAAGTTCTCCAACATAGCGTAGCCCTCTAATAATCTGCGAAAATTTGCGTTAATCTGCGTTTCTATAAATTTCCATTAATCACTTTCAATGATTCTACGTGTCTCTTCTACCGGATTATCCGCTCCGAGAATGGTTCCCGATAGAGCTATCCCGTTTACTCCTGTGTGAAGTATGGCAGGAATATCCTCATAAGTGATTCCTCCAATCGCTACTACGGGGATTTCGATATTCGCCTCTTTCATCTGTGAAAGGATGGAGGAATAGCCTTCCAATCCCAGTACAGGGCTTAAATTCTTTTTGGTGGTAGTAAACCGGAAAGGACCGATGCCAAGATAATCGGCACCGGCACGATAGTGCTGTACAACATCTTCGAATGTATTTGCAGTGCCGCCGATAATGAAAGCCTCTCCAAGAATTTGGCGGGCCTGGTCGATAGGCATATCCTTTTTGCCCAGATGCACACCGTCCACTTCCAGCTTTCGCGCCAGTTCAACGTGATCGTCCAGAACCAGGATTGCTTCGTGCTCTTTACAAAGCGGTTTCAGTTGCAGGGCTACTGCCTCCACTTCTTCGAGAGGAGCCTCTTTCATGCGTAGTTGGATCCATTTGCACCCGCCTTCGAGTGCCATACGTGCCGATTCGAGGTACGAGTACCGTTCGGTCTGATGCGTGATAAATTGTAGACTGACCATTCCCTTATCCTCCGCAAGCAGCTTTGATAATCACCAGGTTATCGTTCTCATGCAATATGAAACCCTCCCATTCGGTACGGGGAATCATTTTGTTGTTTACGGCGATAGCAATGCCTTGAACCGGAAGTTCGAGCTGTGCTGTCAGTTGTGTAAGGGTAGAGTCGGGAGTAATTTCCACCTCTTTGTTGTTCACTTGTACTTTCATTGTCCTATCAGAATAAATAAGTTGAAAGTAAATACAAAGAGCGTGCTTGAATGGAAAGGCGATAAGAAGAAACACAATCCCTACGTCAGTACTAACTGCCTCAGGTTCCTAGGGTATAATCTCAGCCCCTCATGGGGCACCCCTTTGTCTTTACGGGGGCAAAGTAAGTGAAAAAGAAACAGAAAAACACTAAATCAGTCGATTTTTTTTCATTTTTCTGTTGATTCCTGTTTTTTGATAGGATGAGAAAAGATAAATCGGGCACCATTTTTGTAATTCTTGTCAATCCAGATATCACCTCCCATATATTGGATGGTCAGTTTGCAGATAGCCAGTCCCAATCCTGTACCCTGTACGAACTCATTCAGCTTTTCGAAACGTTGGAATACCAGCTCCTGTTTATCTTCGGGGATTCCGGTGCCGGTATCAGTTACCGAGAACAGCATACATTGCTTTTCTTCGTCCACTTCATAATCCAGCGTAATGCTTCCTCCGGCAGGAGTGAATTTCAAGGCGTTGTTCAGCAGATTGATAATAATCTGTTGCAGGCGCAAGGGATCTGTGTAGAGCATGTAAGGCTCTTTAGGCATTTGCAGTTTGATGTCTACATCCATTGTCTTGTTTCGGTTGGTCAGGGTAATCATATTCTGGCAATGGTTCACCAGCTCACACCATTCATATTTGAATTGCAGCTTTCCTGATTCCAGGCGTGATATATCCAGTACATCACTAATCAGTTGGAGCAGCAGATTAGAGTTGGTCTGGACAATATCTGCGTATTCTTTCAGTTCGTTATTCTGCTCTACCGAACCGATAATCAGGCTGGAGAAACCGACAATAGCATTTAGCGGAGTCCGTATCTCGTGGCTCATATTCGAAACAAAGGCACTTTTCAGCTGATTAGCTTCTTCGGCGCGCTCTTTAGCATCACGCAATTCGACTTCAGACTCTTCCAGCTTCTTTTTATCTTCCCGTAGTTGTTTCGTAGTTCTTTCAAGGTGATTCTTCAGGATTTTAGTCCGGTAATAGTAATACAGCGAAATCATTAGACTTCCTACTAATACGAGAAATATAATCAGGATGAATTGCACTTCTGTCTTATAGGCCACAAAGAACGGGATGGGCTGATTGATTACCATTGAGTTAACAGGTAACTTCTTGTTTTCAAATCCCCATTCCTTTAGTTTCTTCGCATCAAATTTATATCTGTTGGGTAAGATATTGATACTGCTGATATCAGTTTCCTTCTGGTCTAAAAAGCGGTAGGCATATTCTCCCATGCTTTGTCCCACTCCTTCATATTGCGGGACATATCCTCCGATAGCCCAGTAACCTATTGCAGTGGAAGTCATGCTGAACATAGGCAGGAGAGGATTGGCTTTGGAAAAAGCATAAACGGAGTTATTCATGTAAGTAATACCCCGGTTATCGATTCTCCAGATGCCAAGCAACATGACTGTGTTTCTGGGAAGATTGCGCAATTGACTGGCAGCCATATCGAGTGTATGGATGCGGCCATCGACGTAGGTGATAGACAACTGTGGAAAATGTTGCAGGTTTTTCTTGAACCATGCCAGTTCGGCAAGTCCGTTGTATGTGTTATCCGATACAAATACAAGGTGTTCTGTTTCCGGATAGAAATTCTGTATCATTTCAATGTCTTTTTTGATATCATATTCGTATGTGCTACAATATCTTACGTTGTATTCCTTCATGCGTTCCATTAAGTTGATGCTTTCAGGATTATAGCTTCGGATGTCGGTCGAATCCTCCGGAATACGGATACCGTTGCGTGATGCCATTGCACAGAAAACAGGAAGCTGCTTGTACTTTTCATCTTCGAGATGAAGAAAACTGCTCCATGCTTCACCACCCAGGAGAATAACTAATTTGGCTTTCGGATGTTTGTCCAGAATATCAGTTAATGTTTTTTTCCATTGATGCGCCTGCGTTAAGTCTGTTGCATTCATATTTTCTACCATGGTCGAATATCTTCCTCCCAATTGGGTGTAGGTTTCTACAAATGTGCTGATGTTATCGTAGGTATATTTAGTGTCAGAATTATAAGAGGTGATAAACAGAATTTCTTCCTCAGATTCTTCTGTGGTGGCAGCATTGCCGAAAAGGGGGAGGAAAAGGAGTACAGCAATGGAGACAATAAATCGTATTTTTTTTCTTTTATACAGTATCATAATTGTTTGTTATGTTGTTTTATTAGTTGCAAAAATACAACTAATGCATCTGATATACAATAAAAGTCTGTTCTTTTTAATCTGTAGAAAAGGTCGCTGTGAAAAACACAACGACCTTTTCCATAAGTATAGTTTAGCTTGTAAATTTAATTACATTCTTTTTTCAACCACATCCCAGTCGATGATATCCCACAGGGCGTTTACGTGGTCGGCACGGCGGTTCTGGTAATCCAGATAATAGGAGTGTTCCCAAACGTCAAATCCGAGAAGTGGTTTCAAACCGGCACGTACTGGATTGCTGCCGTTCCCCTCTTTAGTGATTTTCAGTTTACCGTCTTTATCTACGGATAGCCAAGCCCATCCTGAACCAAACAATCCGACTGCTGCTGCATTGAATTCTTTCTTGAAGTTTTCAAAGCTGCCAAAGTCACGTTTGATAGCTTCTCCCAGTTTACCGGCCGGTTCCTTCTTCGAAGGTTTCGGGGCAAATTGCAGGAAGTACAGGTTGTGGTTCAATACTTGTCCGGCGTTATTGAATATAGCTCCATCCGGTGCGGCTGCAACGATTTCTTCTACCGTTTTACCTTCATATTCTGTTCCGGGCACGAGGCTATTCAGATTATTTACATACGTTTGTAGATGCTTTCCGTAATGGAAATCTATTGTTTGCTGACTGATTACAGGTTCCAACGCATTGTTAGCGTAAGGAAGTTTAGGCATTTCGTAAGTCATGGTCATCATAATTAAAGACATTAATATAGTATTCATAATGTTACAAGTTTTAATTGGCTTGTTATACTATAATAACAGAAGCCCTTTGCAAAATGTTCACAGCATCTTACTTTATTTGTAAATGTACTGTATACGTTCCACTTCTTTCGGATGCTCGCGGTCGGTCCGGCAGATCCATTGGCCCGTATTATCATATTCATAATAAGAATTGCTATCGATCTGGTTTCCGTATTTATCGTACAGGCAGATCAGGCATCCCGATGTTTTCTGGTTATTGCCTAAAATCCGTTGGTAAACGATCTGTGTCAGATAACCGTATTTATCGTATTCATAAGCATCTTTTTGTGAAATAATCTGATCCGAAGAATTAGCAAAAAGCAGATTTTGATGTTGGGATGAAATCAATCTGCCTTTATCATCATATTTGTTTGCGGTGTACGCCTGAAGTTCTCCATTCTTATTATACTCTTTGGTTTCGGTCAATAACCCCTGTTTATTATAGGAACTTATGATGACTCTTCCATCTGTATACTTGAGCGAATCACTCTCGATACTTCCGTCCGTGCCGATACGGCGTGTCCGCCGGTATAGATCCGTTTTGGTTTTCGGACTCGTTTGCACTTCAAAGATGCAGTGACCTTGCGGATCGTATAATCTGTTCGTTTGTATTTCATTGCTTAGCTGACCGTTCTTTACGGTAAGCGACAATGTAGAAATGAGCTGCCCCTTATCGTCATACGAATAAGTGGTCGAGGTATTTCCCGTACTGTCATTTTCCGCAGACTTAATCAATCGTCCTCCATTATAGTATTTCACGGAAGTAGGAGTGGATATGATTGTTTGCAGAATAAACGGTGTCCGTAGTGCATTGGCCTGGTCACGAAATTCCTTATACCTGTGTGTGCAAAGAAAATCCTGCAGCATACTCAAAGATTCGGAATTGACAATGGCAGCTTTTAAAAGCTCAAAATCAGCTTTTTCACTAAGATATTCAAGGTCATCCAGATGAGTACGTGCTGTGGAAGTCAGGTAAGGTGATTGCTTATACTCGTCAATAATCTGCCGAATGTCTGTTGCGTTTCCTTTCTCCCGGAGGCTGTCGATCCCTTGAAACAGAAAATCATCGTATAACGCACGGACTTCCGGAAGGAATGGACGCGTATCTTTATCCGTGAAGAATTTCTGCATGTTGGCGTTATCAAAAAATGCCTTGAAATTCGCTGATGTCGGATTACTCTTTACAATCTGGTAAAGCCGTTTGTTTTCCGCAGTGTTGATTTGAGAGATAAATTTGCCGTTCGGATATTCCGTGATGTACGTTTGATAAATATTCAGCGTAGGTGTTTTCAGCATACCTTCCAGTAAAGCCATTTCACGGATGTCCCGCACCTTTTGCAAGATGGCAGAATCTCCCGGATAACCGCTTGACCGGATACTGTCCATCAACGTCTTGCTAAAAGGAATTTGATCTTTCGAAGCTTCCAGAATGGAGATAACGGCCAGTTCTGCTTTGTTTTGTACGTTGGAAAGTTGTATTTTCTCTTCTTCACAGATATTGGGAAAATAAGCTTTCGTTGCCCTTTCGTAGCATCCGAAATAGTTGATGGCAGCCTGTTCGCTTTGCTCGTTCCACAATCCGTTGAGCACATCCAATAATGCCAGTTCCTCGGCATAATAGGTTTGTGTCTCGTCATCTATCTTATCACGGTTTTTCTGCCATTTGTCGGCGTCATTATCGTTCAGATACCTTAGCAGCTTTTCCAGGCGACTCTGCTTTTGTGCCATTGCCTGTGGAATGCAGGCGACCAGAAACAAACTCAAAATAATCGATAAAAATATACTTCTTTTCATTGCTTTTTGGTGTTAGGTTAAAATAGTTAGTGATGAAAATTCGGTTCTTCGTCAAATTTGGTGGTAATCTCTTTTTTATTTCACCGGT